>JAGBZM010000010.1 GCA_017628235.1 Lentisphaeria bacterium
ACCTTTGTTATTACATTAAGTTCGACTGGCAGGTCTGAACATAGTGTAGTAGCAAAGGTGAACTTTTGCAAACTATTTCTAAAGATTTTTTCGGTACTCACCGGCAAAGCCGGTGGTTTTATTGACCTGAAGGTGTATAATCAAAAGGGAGTATCGCAGAAACGTTGCGATACCCCCTCTTGAAGACGGCAGGATTTGCAGCAATCTCCGTCTTGTTTTTACCATTCCGGTTACTTATTACGGCGCGCCTTGTAGGCTTCGATAGTCTGTTCCAGAGCTTCTGCAAAAGAGTGGCCGGGAACAAAACCGGTGGCTTTCAACTTATCCACTGCCGCCATCGAATGCTTGACATCGCCGGGACGTTCCGGCAGATGAACAATCCGGGAAGATGAACCGGTCAGCCGGATGATCTCCGAAGCCAGATCATTGATCGTGATCCGGCCGCCGTAAGCAATATTGTGGACTCCGGTAAAATCATTCATGGCAAAAAAGGCATTCGCTGCCACCACATCTTTGACAAAAACAAAATCCCGGGTCTGTTCGCCATCACCGAAAACAGTTATATCCTCGTTGTTGAGAGCCTTTTCAATGAAGATCGGCACGGCAGCCGCATAAGCACTTTTCGGGTCCTGCCGGGGACCGAAGACATTGAAGTAACGCAAACATGCCGTCTGCAGACGCCCCTCTTTGGTAAACATGCCGCAATAATACTCCCCGTCGAGCTTGGTAATAGCATAAGGACTCTTGGGTTCCGGAAACATGGTCTCGACTTTCGGCACGACCGGATTATCGCCGTAGATCGCAGCAGAAGTACTGAAGCAGAGTTTTTTCACTCCGTTTTCGGCGGCGGATTCCAGAACATTGATCATACCGGTGTTGTTTATTTCAATGCATTCAGTAATTTTGGTCATTGATTCCGGCACACTGATCATTGCCGCCAGATGGAAGACATAATCAACATCTTTCATCGCCTTGTCCACCGCCTGACGATCCCGGATATCCCCCTCCATGAATTCCACATCGAATCCATCCAGATTGGCCCGGTAACCGCTGCGCAGACTGTCAAGCACCCGCACTTCAGCTTTCCCCTGAAAATGTTCCACCAGATGACTGCCGATAAATCCGGCTCCGCCGGTAACTAAAATACGCATAAGCTCTTTTCCTTTTTTTGAGTTTGCATGTGTCGTTTATATAATATAGCACACTATTGCCAAGATGCGATATGCACGTTTTTAGCAAAAGTATGGATTTTTTTGTTTTTTCCACACTTGACACGGCATCAAAAGCAGGTTATATTATAGGGTGGAAAAAAAGATTGGAAAAAAGAAGATGAAAAAAGCGGTTTCACTCAAGGCGTGGGGTGTCATATTTTTCGCCCTTGCTTTATCCGGCTGTACAATGATCGAGCCGGACAACAACTACCGGCATCCGGCAGACTTTGCCCGTCACTTGCAGAATGACGGCTTCAAAATCGCGGCAGTCCGTCCGCTTGATCCCCGCCCGCTGGCTGCAGCAGAAGCTCTGGAGCTGACCATCGGCAATTCCAATATCGGCGTATACAAGTACGACATCAACAACAAACTTCAGCGCAAACGCCTGGAAAAGATCAAAAGAGAAAAACGGATATACTTCATCGGTATTCCGTATCCCATTTACGAGGTATCCGGTTCGTTTATCGTCGTCGGACTGGATAAGCATAAGGAAAAAAAGCGGATTCTTGAGTCGTTGAGAAATTTCAGATAATTATACGGCAAAGCAAAAAATTTCCGGTACAAGGTGTTTGAATCGACATTGGCCCTTGCCGGATTTTTCAATTCATTGCCCGGAATTCCGCGAAGAAGGTAAGAAAGGAAAGAAAAAGAATGACGAAAAAGTATGTGTACACATTCGGCGGCAGTTGCACTGAGGGTGACGGTTCCATGAAGAACCTCCTCGGCGGCAAAGGAGCCAACCTCGCAGAAATGGCGAACCTCGGTTTGCCGGTACCTCCGGGGTTCACCGTCACCACAGAGTGCTGTGTTGACTACTTCAAAAACGGCAATTCGCTGCCCGAAGGTGTCGATGAACAGGTCAAAAAAGCTCTCGGTCATATCGAAAGCGTGATGGGGATGAAATTCGGTGATCCGGAAAACCCGCTGCTGGTATCCTGCCGTTCCGGCGCCCGCAGCAGTATGCCCGGCATGATGGAAACTGTTCTTAATGTCGGTCTGGCCAGCAGCACCCTGCCCGGTCTGATCGCCAAAACCGGTAATGAACGTTTTGTTTACGATGCCTACCGCCGGTTGATCATGATGTACAGCGATGTGGTCATGGAAAAAGCAGAAGGCATTGAACCGGCCGAGGGTAAAGCCATCCGCCGTCAGCTTGATGCCATTATGGATGCGCACAAAGAGCATTGCGGATACAAATATGATACCGATTTGACGGTCGATGATCTCAAATATCTCTGCGAAGTTTTCAAAAAGCAGATCAAAGCCACTTTGGGTAAAGAATTCCCCGATGATCCGATGGCCCAGCTGGCCGGAGGTATCGCGGCAGTACTCAAGAGCTGGAACGGCAAAAAAGCCGTCGCTTACCGGCGGATCGAGGGTATTCCCGATGACTGGGGTACCGCCGTCAACGTGCAGAGTATGGTTTTCGGCAATATGGGCGATACCAGTGCCACCGGCGTGGCATTCACCCGTGACCCGGCGACCGGCGATAATAAATTCTACGGTGAATGGCTCATCAACGCCCAGGGCGAAGATGTGGTGGCCGGTACCCGTACCCCCAATCCGCTGAATGCCGATACCTGCAATGAGCAGAATAAACACCTCAAGTCGATGGAAGAACTCTATCCGGCCATCTACAAGGAACTTTTTGCCATCCGCAATAAACTTGAGGCCCACTACCATGATATGCTGGATATCGAATTCACCATTCAGGAAGGCAAACTTTTCATGCTGCAGTGCCGCGTCGGCAAACGTACCGGTACAGCGGCTGTCACGATGGCAATAGATATGCTCGATGAAAAACTCATCGATGAAAAAACCGCAGTCTGCCGCGTGACTCCCAGCCAGTTGGATGAGCTGCTCCATCCCATTCTGGACATCTACGAAGAAAAAATCGCTCACGAACGCGGCGATATCATCGCCAAAGGTCTGCCCGCCGGTCCCGGCGGTGCCGTCGGTAAAATCGTCTTCTCCAGTGAAGAGGTCATCGAAGCTGCTGCCAAAGGTGAAAGTGTCATTCTGGTACGCGAAGAGACCAATCCGGAAGATGTTGAAGGTATGCGCGGCGCGGTCGGTATTCTCACCGCCCGGGGCGGGATGACCAGCCACGCGGCACTGGTGTGCCGGGGCTGGGGCAAATGTTGTATTGTCGGTGCCGGTTCTCTGATCATCGATGAGATCAACGGTACGCTCAAAGCATCCGGCAAAACCTTCAAACGCGGTGACTTTTTGAGCTTGAACGGCAGTCGCGGTTATGTTTATGAAGGCGCGCTGGCGACGATGGATTCCAGTGAAAACAAGATGTTCCAGCGGTTCATGGCTCTGGCGGACAAGTACCGCAAACTGGGAGTCCGCGCCAATGCCGACACTCCGGAAGATGCCAAAGTGGCCCGTTCTTTCGGAGCTGAAGGAATCGGACTTTTCCGTACCGAACACATGTTCTACGGCAAAAACAGCGAAAAACCGCTTTTCTACCTGCGTAAAATGATCCTCGCCAACAGCCCGGCAGAACGGGAAGTGGCGATCAATGAACTTTTCCCGTACATGAAAGCCAGCGTAAAAGATACTCTGCAGGCGATGGACGGGATGCCGGTAACTTTCCGTCTGCTCGATCCGCCGCTGCATGAATTCGTCCCCAACGAAACCAGCAAGCGCAAAGAACTGGCTTCTGCTCTGGGAATCGATCCGATGGAGATCGCCAAACGCGCCGAAGCTCTCCATGAAAGCAACCCGATGATGGGCCATCGCGGTGTCCGTCTGGGCATCACCTATCCGGAAGTCGCCCGCGCCCAAATGCGTGCCATTCTGGAAGCGGCAGTGGAGATCGGCGGCAACTGTGTGCCGGAAATCATGATCCCGGTCACCTGCGACGTTTCTGAATTGCGCTTCAAAAAGGCCATGCTTGAAGAAGTCGCCGCCGATGTTGCCAAACGTTATGATCTGGAAAAAATCGACTACAAGATCGGCTCGATGATTGAGATCCCGCGTGCGGCCCTGCTCGCAGATCAGATGGCTGAAGTTGCGGAGTTTTTCAGTTTCGGAACCAACGACCTCACCCAGATGACCTTCGGCTTCAGCCGGGATGATATCGGCAGCTTCCTGCCGGATTATCTCTGCAAAAAACTGCTGGATGCCGATCCGTTCCAGACGATCGACACCCGGGGTGTCGGCCGGCTGATCGAATTTGCCGTTCAGGGCGGCCGCAAAACCCGCCCGGAACTCAAAATCGGTATCTGCGGCGAACAGGGTGGTGATCCCAAATCAGTGGCGTTCTGCCATGCTGCCGGATTGAACTACGTCTCCTGCAGTCCTTTCCGGGTCCCTCTGGCACGTCTCGCTGCGGCACAAGCCGCGATTGCAGAGGACAAGTAATCCTTGAAATACCCGACGGCAGTGGTTCAAAACCGGACCACTGCCGTTTTTACATCCGGAACGGAGAGAGAAATGGCAGAATTTTTTGATATATATGATGAAAACGGCAATCATCTCGGCGTTGCACCGCGCAATGAATGTCACGGTAATCCGGCTTTGATCCACTGTACTGTGCATATCGTGGTATTTCACCCGGAAACAGGGGAAATACTTTTGCAGAAGCGCAGAATGGACAAGGATATCCAACCGGGCAAATGGGATACCGCTGTCGGCGGCCACCTGGATGCAGGTGAAGATTTTATTACCGCCGCCCGCCGGGAACTGGCAGAAGAACTCGGAATTACCGGAAGTGTACAGCTCTTACACCTCTTTGACAGTAAAATACGTAACGATATCGAATCGGAAAATGTCCGGGTTTTCGCGCTCTCCCATGCCGGACCGTTTGCTTATCAGGCTTCAGAAATCGACGGGGTACGCTTCTTTGCGGCCGCCGAACTTGAAGATGCCGAATGGCGCAACAACTTCACCCCAAATCTGCTGACAGAATTGGCAGAATTGAAAAAACGCAACTGCTATCCGTCTGCCCGGTAACGCCATTTTTCCCGGTCACTGGGCAACACTCCGGCGGAAACGGCCAAGCGAACAAATAAAGAGAATACTTCCGATACCAAAGAGCATGGCAAACGGCTTCCAAACCACTTCCATACCCGCCCCCCGGAACAAAATCGTCTGACAGAATTCGACAAAATGCGTGGTCGGAGCGATCAGCATGACATTCTGCACCCATTCCGGCATACTCTCCATCGGTGTCGAACCGCCGGAAAGCATCTGCATCGGCAGCAAAACCAGAATCAGCAGCATCCCCAATTGCGGCATATTCTGCGCCACACAAGCCAGAAATATTCCCAGTGAAGTCACGGCAAAAAGATGCAGCGCCACCCCCAATGCAAACAGTCCGAGTGAACCGTTGACCGGCACATGGAGCATCTGCATGATGACCACCGTCAACGCTGCCAATGAAGCAATCAGTACCACCACCAGCATCGACCAAACTTTGGAAAACATGATCTCAAATGGTGTCACCGGCATGACCAGCAGGTGTTCAAGAGTCCCGTTTTCCCGCTCCCGGATCAACGCCGCCCCGGTCAGAATAATCGCCAGCATGGTAATGTTGTTGACCAGCTGCATCACCGCTTTGAACCAGCTCTGGGTCAGATTGGCATTGTAGCGGTTGCGGATGACGATATTGACTGGAACTTCAGGCACTACACCTTTATTCTCAAAAATGTCGATCTCCCTGTCGATTATCTGCTGAATATATCCGGCTCCGGAAAAGGCCTGCGACATGCGCGTGGCATCGACATTCAACTGAATTTCCGGATTCCGTCCGGCCAGCAGATCTTTTTCAAATCCGCTGGGAATAACCAATACAAAGGTGTATTTGCCCTCATCCATAGACGGATCGATTTCAGATAAAGTGATCGCCTGTGCAGGAAGAAACATCGGTGGAAAAAATGCATCGAATATCCGTTGCGACATCTGGGAACGGTCTTCATCGACAATAGCAACTGCCGCTTTGGAAATAGTGTCGCTTGCAGATGTCCCTGTAATGTAGATCCCCAGAGTAAAAGCATAAACGATCAGCGCGACAAGCATATAATCACGCCACAGACCGCGCAGTTCTTTCACTCCCAGAAAAAAGATATTTTTCAACGTCTGTTTCATATCGCGTTACTTTTCCTGTTTTTTCAGAGCCATTATTCCGCATCCGAGCAGAACCGGCACAATAAGCAGCATTACCAGCAGTTCCGGGTACAAATCCGGCAGCCCCAGAGACTTATTGAATACGCCCCGGCTGATAAGCAGCATATAAGTTGTGGGATAGATTATCCCGATCATCCGCCCGACCCCATCCTGAGAAGTCACCGGGTCGATCATCCCGCAGAACTGTACTGCCGGAAGCATAGTACCAAGCATAGTCATAAAAATCACCGCGATCTGACTCCGGGTAACGGAAGAAGCAAGCAAACCGATCCCGGTTGAACACATACTGTAAAGCACCAGAGATATGACCAATACCGCAAAACTGCCCTTCAGCGGCACATCAAACACCGCGACCGCCATCGTCACCAGCATCAAGGCGCTTAGCATCGAAAACAGCACATAAGGCATCTGCTTGCCCAGCATAAATTCAGCTCTGGTCAACGGCGTAACATACAGATTGATGATCGATCCCATCTCCTTTTCCCGTACCACCGCCAAAGCCGCCAGAACAGCCGGAATCATCATCAGCAGCAGCGGAATGACCGCCGGGACCATCGCCGGCAGACTCAAAACATCCGGATTATACCGGTAACGGGTCTCCACTGAAGCAGAGTTGGCACCGGAAGTTCCGAGTCCGTGTTCCCTGGCCCGTTCTTCCAGCCACTGCGAATGCAGGCTTTTTACATAACCATTGACCGTTTCCGCCCGCGACGGCATGGCTCCGTCGATCCAGAAGGCCACCTCCGGAGCTTTCCCGGCTTCAACATTTTTTCCGAAATCCGGCGGTATCTCAATGGCCAGACTCAATTCGCCATTCCTCAGTCTGGCCTCCAATTC
>JAGBZM010000011.1 GCA_017628235.1 Lentisphaeria bacterium
ACCTTTGTTATTACATTAAGTTCGACTGGCAGGTCTGAACATAGTGTAGTAGCAAAGGTGAACTTTTGCAAACTATTTCTAAAGATTTTTTCGGTACTCACCGGCAAAGCCGGTGGTTTTATTGACCTGAAGGTGTATAATAAAAAACCGGCAGAGCAAATGATCGCCCTGCCGGAAACACTTTATCCGTTTTCCGGTCAGCAATGGAAGTATTTTTCCACCAGTTCCAGAATTTTGGCCTGATCGTTACCGATATCCTGCCGGAGAGTGCGGTCGTTAAACTTACGCAGCGTGGCAATCAATCCGTCGATCATCGTCGGGGCAAACACACCGTCTGCTTCATAGAATGAACGCTGGGCTTCCAGACAATCTGCGGATGCAGCACAGCTGTCCGGCAGAACATTGAGCGAATCCAGAATGCTCTTATTCTCATCTTTGTGGATATTGACATTCACATAGGTCTTCTGCGCCAGAGCCAACGCCTCATCTCCCATCTGGAATCCCCAACGGAACGCCACCGCCAAACCGGCCAACAGCAGGAAAATATCCGCTGAACCATCCGGAGAACGCATTTCAACAGTCTGCTTCTGCGAAGTATCATAAGCCCCGGATTTTTCACCCGGATTGGCCTGCGCGCAGAGATCCTTTTTGCTGGTCCAGCCCAACGGCACACGCACCAGCACCGAACGGTTGCGGTCTCCCCAGCAGATGTTGGTCGGAGCTTCCTGGTGGGGAACCAAACGGAAATAACTGGTCGGATTGGTGTTGCCGAAAGCAGTAATGGACGGAGCCAGTTTCATCAAGCCGGCGATCGCCTTTTTGGCATCATCAGAGAGTTTTCCATCTTTCTGCATCAGATTGATGCCGTCTTTCATCACCCGGAAGTGGATATGCATACCGGAACCGGCCTTACCGACAGTGATTTTGGGAGCAAATGTCACATCAAGACCGTTCTGATAAGCCAGATTGCGGATGATCCATTTGGCAACCATCAGCTGTTCAGCAGCTTCTTCGGCATTCACCGGGAGAAATTCGATCTCGTTCTGTTCGTAGATTTTGCCGTCCAGAGTGAAGTTGCCGACTTCAGAATGGCCATATTTGATCTGGCCGCCGGTACGGGCGATATAGTTCATGCACAACTGACGGAATTCACCGAATTTGGCATAGGGGGCGGACTCATGATAACCTTTCTGATCGACGGCCGGATAGCACTCATCATCAGGAGCGATCACATAGTATTCCAATTCTCCCATCGCCTGAAATTCCAAACCGGTGGCCTGCGTAAAGGCTTCACAGGCTTTGTGCAGAGTATACTCCGGAGAACTGGACAACGGTTCACCGTCCTTATTGAAAAACGAACAGAGGAAATTCACCGTCGGCAATTCGCAGAATGGATCGATATAAGCCGTCCGGAAACGGGGAACCACGTAAAGGTCACTGTTGTTTGCCTCAATAAACGGAAACAAACTTGAACCGTCCACCCGTTCGCCGCAGGAAAGTATCTCATCCAGATACGCAGCATCGTTGATTACGAAATTCAAGGTTTTGAGTCTGCCGTCACCGGCGGGATACTGAAAATTGATATGACGGATATCTTCGGAAATAATAAAATCGATAATATCCTGCTTGGTAAAATCTTTCGGCATTTTGCCGATCCGTGCGGCCAGTTCATGACTGGTATAATTAAGTTTATCCATGACGTATCTCTCCTGATTTGATTTTGTCAATCCTTAAATATATCACAGAAGAGCTTTTTTGTCAACCTGATAAACAAATTCATTGTCATCAAATCCGGGAACTTCCGCCGTCAACGGACATTATGCATGAGCTTTAACGCCTCCAAACCGGACATTCCGACCGCGATTCCCAATTTTCCGGCCGCTTCCGAAACTCCGTTGACTTCTGCCCGCAGCATATCTTCCCAGGTGGCCACCTTGCTCACCGTTGCCAGCACATGTCCGAATTTGTCTGCCGCAGCCAGATTCAAATATCCGCATCCCAAACCACCGCCGGAAGCAGTTTTTATCAGCAGAATATTGATCCCGTTGAATTCCAGTTTCCCGGCCGTCATCTCCACGCCGCCGATCATCACTTTTTCTTCCATTTCACCCTCCCTTTTCCGGTAAAATCCGTTTTATTTGGCTATATCAGCAAATTGCGCCGGAATGACTTCAGCCAGAGCTTCCGGAGATGCCGCGATATTCAATCCGATTTTTCCGCCGGAAAACCAGATCCGGTCAAAAAGTTGTGCGGTTTCATCGATGAATGTGGGAAACAGTTTTTTCATCCCCAACGGTGAACAGCCGCCATGCACATAGCCGGTCAAAGGCAAAAGCTCTTTCAGCGGAATCAACTCAATACTCTTGCAGCCGGCGGCCCTGGCAGCTTTTTTCAAGTCCAATTCCCCGGCTGCCGGCACGATAAATACAAAATATTCATGTCCGGGAGCCTCTGTCACCAGAGTCTTAAATACCTCTTCCGGCAGTCGACCCAACTTTTCTGCAATCGCCAGCGCATCGATCCTGCCGTCGGCGACATCGTATTCAAACGCTTCAAACTCCAAACCGGCACGTTCAGCCAGCCGGAGTGCATTGGTTTTGCTGATATTCTTTGACATAATCTCTTCCGTTTTCCGGATAATTTACTGCTTTTTTTCTAAAATACAACTTTTTTTTGAATATTTTTTATTTTTTTTACTTTTGCTATTGATTTTGACGATATTTTCTGTATAATTATAAATAGTTTGTATAAAAGCACATTTTCCGGTACGGGACCGGATTATGTCTTTTTAAAGAAAGGATGCAACCAGGAATGAATATCTACGTCGGCAATTTGCCGTACAGCACCACCTCGGATGATCTGCGTGAAGTCTTCGCCGCTTTCGGTGAAGTCGCCGCTGCCAGAATCGTCAACGACCGCGAAACCGGAAGAGCCAAAGGATTCGGTTTTGTTGAAATGAACAACGATGAAGAAGCAAAAAAAGCGATCGAAGCTCTCAACGGCAATGATATCGGCGGCCGTAAAGCCGTTGTCAATGAAGCCCGTCCCCGCGAACCGCGTCAGTTCCGCGAAAAACGTTTCTGATTTTCCCGGATAAAAAAACGGAGTTGGTCTTTCCAACTCCGTTTTTTTCAGCTCAAAATGCCGGATTATTTGGCGTCAACGATGAAGCCGTCACCATAAACACCGCTTTCAAGGGACAGACCGAAGAAAGTGTTATAGTAGACATACTTGCTGCGGGCGCCTGATTTCGGGGTACGCAAAGAACCACAACCGGTGACTGCACAGGCGATCAGAGCCGCAACCGCAAAAATAACCAACTTTTTCATCTCATTTTCCTTTCTTTAATATTTACCGGGACAATCACTTCAAAATATCCCGCTATCTAAAAAATAGCATCATCCTCAAAAAAAGCAAGCCATTTTGTCAAAAATAAAACATTTTTTTTACAAAATTTTTATTTTCCCGGCTTCAAACTGATAAATAAAAAAAGTTACTCAAAAATCACGTCCGCAATATCATAAGCATCGCAGAATATCATACACAACCGGTCAAAACCGATGGCACAACCGGAACTCTCCGGCATCCCGCGCTCCAAAGCTTCCAGGAAATCAGTCGCTTCCGGATAAGCCAGCATCCCCTGCTCCGCCCTGAACTGCAATGCTTCTGCAAATCTTTTGCGCTGCTCGGCAGCATCGGTCAACTCACCGAATGCATTGCCCAGCTCCATTCCCCGGATATACAGCTCCCATCTTTCAGCCACCCGGGGATCATTTTTGCTCAATCTGGACAGCGAAGCCCGGTTTGCCGGATAATCGATCAGAAATTCCGGACAATCACGTCCCAGTTCCGGTTCGACTTTCAACACCATCAATTCATCAAAACTGCCGTCGGCATCTGCTTCAAATACACTTTTACCGGCATACTTGCAAAATGCTTCGTCCACCGTAATAAAGTTATGCCGCCAGAGATCGATCACCCTGCCCTGATAGCTTATCTGAGTCTTGCCGAACATCTCCAAGGCGGCACTGACAAGCATTCTGGAAGTGAACTGCGCCAGCTGACGATAATCCCAACCGGCAGCATAATACTCCAGAATAGTGAATTCCTCGCGGTGCTTGCGTCCGGACTCCTCCGCCCGGAATGCCGGACCGAATTGAAATATCCTCTCCATTCCGGCACAAAGCATTCGCTTCATCGCCAGTTCCGGACTGGTCCGCAAAAAACCTCCCTGACAGGGAACCGACTCAATATATTCCTCCGGAGCCGGAGCCGGGATCTTAACCGCCGTGGCAACTTCCAGAAACTTTGCCGAATAAAATGCGTTCCGCAAGGCCTTCTGCAAATCAGAACGGAGCTTGAAATTTTCCAAGTTGCTCATTGCTGTTTCAAATACGCCTCGATAAAACGGTCGATATCTCCGTCCAACACCCCGGATGTATCACTGGTTTCAACATCTGTACGCAGATCTTTGACCATCTGATACGGCTGCAGAACATAACTGCGTATCTGGCTGCCCCAACCATTTTCCATCTGTTCTCCGCGCAATGCTGCCGCCGCTTCACGCCGTTTGCGTTCCTCGATCTCAAAGAGTCTGGCTTTGAGCATCTTCATCGCGGTGGCCCGGTTTTTATGCTGGGAACGCTCATTCTGGCAGCTGACCACGATCCCGCTTGGCAGGTGGGTTATCCGCACTGCCGAGTCGGTAGTGTTAACGTGCTGACCGCCCGCCCCGCTGGAACGGTAAGTATCTACACGCAGATCCGCTTCATTGATCTCAATGTCAATGTCATCATCGATTTCCGGAAAGACATCTACCGAACAAAAACTGGTATGACGCCGGGCATTACTGTCAAACGGGGAGATTCTGACCAGCCGGTGAACTCCGTTTTCACCTTTGCAGTAACCATAAGCAAAATCTCCTATAATATGCAGAGTAGCACTGCGGATACCGGCCTCATCACCGGGCTGATAGTCAATAAGTTCCTCTTTCCAGCCCCGTCTTTCCGCGTAACGGCGATACATGCGGAAAAGCATACTGCCCCAGTCACAGGACTCCGTACCGCCGGCTCCGGCGTGAATGGTCAGGTAAAAGTTGTTGCGGTCAAAACGGCCGGAAAGAAAACTGACGATCTCCAGTTTGTCCAGTTCGGCTTCCAAGGCCGGCAGCTGGGCCTCTGCTTCTTCCACGAATGCCTCATCTTCGGCGGCAAATTCCAGAGCAGTGCCGAAGTCTGCCAAAGTCCCCTCCATTTTCCGGAAAGGAGTGATGATATTGCGGCAGGAGGAAACAGCGGCGATGGTATTCTGCGCGCTCTCCTTGTCATTCCAGAAGTCGGGCGCATTCATCTTTTCTTCCAAAGCAGCCAGCTCCTGCTCTTTTTCACTGATCTTCAGAAATCCCTCCACCTGAGTCAGGCGGTTTTTATAATCATTTTCTTTCTGGCGCAATTCTTCAATGGTCAGCATTTTTTCACACTCTCCAGTTTCCACATATCATCCAGCAGACGCTGGATCATTCCAAGACATGCTCCGCAAGCTCCGCCGGCCTTACAGTAATTGGTAATCTCATCTGCCCGGTGCAAATCATTTTCCTTTGCCACTCTCAATATTTTCAGATCAGTTATCCCGAAGCATTTGCAGATCAATTTACCATCGTGATCATCCAGTTTTTCAAAGGGATTCGGTTCACCCCGGTAATCAGCGATCGCCGCCTGAAGAGCTTCCATGCCCATGACCGAACAGTGCATTTTTGCCTCCGGCAGTTCCCCCAGAAGCTTGACCATATCCTGATTGGAAACTTTCTCCGCCTCTTCCAGAGTCATCCCTTTGATCAACTCCGTCAGTGCCGAACTTGAAGCGATCGCACTGGCACAGCCGAAAGTCTTGAATTTCACTTCAGATATTTTTCCATCAGCATCCAGTTTGAATGTCAGCTTCAACGCATCACCGCAAGCAGCATTTCCCACCTGCCCGGTACCATCGGGATTCTCTACTTCTCCCACGTTGCGGGGATTCATAAAATGGTCGATGACTTTGTCTGTATAGTTCCACATTTTATTTATTTTCCTTTTTTTTAGAATTATAATCTTTTAATATGGCCGCGACCGTTGCTGCGGTCTGCACATCAGCATAAAGTTTGCGCGCCAGAACAGTTTCCAGATAAAATCCCAACAGCTGATGCTGCTTCAGATTGGACTTCAGCGACCACACATCCGCCATCTGGATTATTCCGTTCATCAATTCCTTCTGTTCTTTTGCACTCAACGGTTTCTTTTCCGCCTGCCGTTTTTTGGCCTCTTCGATAGAAAATACCGGCTGTTTACGCAACTGGTCAGTCAACCGTCTGACCGGTTCAAACTTGCCGGTGATAAAAAATTCCACCCACAACACATCCAGCTGCGAAGCATGAACCACATCCTTGAATGCCAGAGGATCTCTGCCCTTGAATCCGGCAACTATTTTCAATATCTCCGGATTGATACTCTTTGAATATTTCTCCAGAAACTCTTTGCCCAAACCACCGAATACAATGGCATAATATCCGTATTTGCCGGAAGGTACCTCCCGGCTCATTGCCGCCAATCGGCTATGAAACTGAGGATTGATCCGGAATAATTCACAAAACCCTTTCAGCACCGCCATCGGATTGAAGTTTTTTCCCTCTTTTTTCCGTTGAATGGCAACTCCTTCGCCCAGATAATAGTTCCACGCAGCGAAGATCCGATCCGGCCGGGGATTCCGGTAATAACTGCTGAAAAATTTACGAAATTCTGCAGCATCCATTGCCTTGTCATCGCTTATCTGCGGAACCAGTTCCAGAGAACACTCCGCCCGATAGCTCTTTTCCCCGGCATCTTTCAAAATCAGGGTATAAGTATATTTCCCCGGCGGATCACCTTTTTCAAACACACCTCCGATGTACTTTCCAGGACTCAATATTCCCTGCGCTCCGGCAGGAATATCAAAAAACGGAACATCTTTGAATGCGGTTTTTTCTTTACCATCCGGAGCTTTGGAGATCAATGTCGCCGTCAGCTTCAACGGTTCAGCAAACTTCTCTTTTCCGGCAACGGAAACGGTCAATTTCAGAGGCTGGCCGACTTCCACTCTGGAAACCAGCGGCACATAAATACCCCGGTGCGGCATGACATAATTCAACTGATCATCAGTATTTACCGCCAATGTCGGAAAAAACAGCACCTCCAGAGCGCATGCGGTCCACACGCTCAACAATGCCATTATCATTACCGGGAACTTCATTTACCGCCTCTTTAAATATCAAACTTTTTAAGTTCCTGAGCCACTTTATCCGCAATCACCGCCGCCGCTTCATCCAGAGAAAATCTCACGCTGTCCCGGCTGCTGCGGGTACGGAACTCCACCTGATTTTCCGCCAGTGTCTTCGGAGAAATGACCAGACGCAGCGGAATACCCAGCAAGTCGGCATCACTGAACATACTGCCGGCCTTTTCACCCCGGTCATCATAAAGCACCTCGATACCGGCAGCTTCCAGTTGGCTGACCAGTTTTTCAGCGGCTTCGCCCACGCCGGATTTCTGCGGATCGATCGCGCACACCTGTACCTGCCAGGGGGCGATGGACATGGGCCAGACCGGACCGTAGTCATCATGCGAATACTCAATGACCGACGCCATCGCCCGACCGACACCGATACCGTAGCATCCCATGATCATCGGGCGGCTTTTACCGTCTTTGTCCAGATAATTGCAGTTCATGGATTCAGAATATTTGGTTCCGAGCTGGAAAATATTTCCGACCTCGATGCCCCGCAGCATTTCCAGCGGTTCGCCGGAACCCGGAGCCGGGTCTCCTTCCCGGACAGTGGCAATATCCGTAACAATATAATCCACTCCGGCCAGATCGCGCTCGGCATTGAAGTTGAGATAATGGAAGCCCGGTTCATTGGCACCGACCACCAAATTGGATGATTCAAAAGCTGACCGGTCGATGATGATTTTCGCCTTTTTGCCGCAGAGATTCAACGGACTGGCATATCCCGGAACAGCTCCGGCAGCCAGAATGGACTCATCGTCAGCAAACTTCAATTCAGCCACCATCGCCGCATTGGCAAGTTTGCTCTCATTGACCTCGAAATCTCCCCGGATCAGAGCAAAAATCAACTCTCCGGTGCGGGCATCCTGATAAAAGACCGCCTTTCCGGTCTGTTCCGGAGATACATTCAGAAATCCGGCCACCTCCTCAATGGTCTTACAGTCCGGCGTGGCAACCTTTTCCAGAACCTTCGGCTCCTCTTTGACAAACTTCCAATCTGCTACCGCGATTTCCCGGTTCGCCCGGTATTTCCGGTCAGGCGAAACAAATATCGTATCTTCGCCGCAGTCGGAGATCGCCATAAATTCGTGAGAAACTTTACCGCCCATCATACCGCTGTTGGATTCAATGCTCAACACATTGTCCAAACCGATCCGGCGGAAGATCCTTTCATACGCCTCGTGAGCGCGCATATAGTACGCTTCCAAATCGGCCTGATCGGTATGGAAACTGTACGCATCTTTCATCGTAAATTCCCTTGTCCGGATCAATCCGGCCCGGGGACGTGCTTCATCGCGGTATTTGGTTTGGATCTGATAAACCATTACCGGCAGCTGCTTGTAACTGTTGACCTCGGTCCGCACCAGCGCAGTAACACACTCCTCATGGGTCATCGCCAGCAGCATGGGCTTATCGTTGCGGTCTGAAAAACGGAGCAATTCCGCCCCGACGGCCTCATAACGGCCGGATTCCTGCCACAAAGCAGCCGGCAGCACCACCGGCATCAGGATCTCCTGACCGTCGATCCGGTCCATCTCCTCCCGGATGATATTCTCGATTTTAGCCACGATCCGTTTTCCCGCCGGCAGCAGCGAATAAATACCGGCCGAGACCGGACGGATATAACCGCCGCGCATTAAAAACTGATGGCTGACTGTTTTGGCATCTTTAGGCATTTCGCGGAGCCTGCGCCCCGCCATTTTACTCATTTTCATAATTTCACCCGGGTATATGTTATCAAATAAAAAAACATCCGTCAGAGGCAATTGCTGAAGTCATTACCCGAAAAGTTGAAGAACCGGCGACAGCCATTTTCAAAACTTTTCAGGGGACATGAAATTTCCTCCGTTATATAATATAATACACAGACGCTCTTTATACAACAGAGACAATGACAAAAGTCGCTTAAAAAGTACTTAAATACGGCCCGGGGGAACCGGGAACACCATGTCGGCAGCTATTTCACCCGCCGCCCCGGAAAAAGCTGAATGGCAGGATCAACACATCTCCAACCAGCTGGAACGGAGCAAAAACACCGACGATGATATTGTCCACTCCATCTCCCAGCAACCCCAGCGGGGCACCGAGAGTTGCCTGCAGCAACCCCAGCGGCAGCCGCAGAATATTGCCCATATCTTTGCCGATTTCCAACAGTTGCCGGCCGCCATTCTGCATGGCAGTGATCACATGCGGCGAAGCGATCTTAGCCCCTTCCAGAGCCAGCGGAGCAAGAATCACCATCGTCACCGGTTCCGCCTGCGCCCGGTGGATAAAAACGGCGTTGACCGTCAGTAACAAAATGATGATCAATAATCTTTTCACAGGAAGTTCCACTCCAGATAACGTACCATCTGATCTGCCGGACCGTCAACTTCAAACCCGGAATAGGAAAACACCAGTTTCCGGAACGGACGCGATTTGCTGCGCGGCGGATAAAGCAGAACGGTATATGCTCCGCTTTCAACGGTGGTGAATTTGCTTTTCAATTTATTCAAAAGTTCCTCATCCAGAGTATCGCTCAAAAGCTCTTTTTCATTGCGCCACCGGTCCAGAGCATCCATTACCGTATCCAACTCATTTTCAGACAAATCGCACATCAATTCAATCGTTCTGCGGTCGGCGGAAAACAGACTTCCCGTACCGCTTAAATCACTGGTGTCTGCCGGCGGGATCAAGCGGATGCTGCTCAAACGGCCATTGACATCCGGCGGGAACAATTCTGCAAATCCATCGATATAAAACAACTCTTCCCGGAACTGCATTTTTTCATTGCGCGGCAAAGGCTTCTGTTCCAGATCCTCATACCCGCCGGCTTCCTGACCGTACTCCCGGATATCATCATCCGCATCCAGATAATCCCCCAGCCGGTGAGAAACCTGATTGACCAGATCGATCACATCATCACCGGCATCATCACGGTTGGAAATCATATTAAGCACACTCTGATAACTGCTGCTGCCCATATCCCAGCCGCTGACGGCATCACTCACCGTAAAGCCGATCTTTTCTCCGTAATAATCCAATTCATGCTCCACGCCATCGGCCATGAAGCGGTCATACTCAAAACCTGTATAATCAACACTGCCGGGTTTGTCATCCGGATGAAGATTACGATCCGCCGCCAAAAGATACTGTATCCGGTTGGCAGCTCCTTCAGCAATGAACATCGATCGCTGCAATTCCACATGCGCGGCTACCGAGAATGTTCCTTTCTGCGAAAGAGCCAGTGTTCCGGCCAGCAATATCCCGGCGGTAAAAACCAGACACAATACTGAAATCAGGGCCGCATTATGCCGCCGGATGAACCGCTTTTTCATCGTCCGTTCCCTCCGGTTACCCGGCTGCCGCCGACAGTGGTTCTGCGTCCCCGTACTCCGCTGCCGGTGTGCCCGGATGCACTGTCGACTGCGGTGCCGGAAGCCGCAGATGAGTCGCTTTCACGCATTCCGAATGTACTGTTGCGCGATGTCCCGGCGACCCGGCGCAGCCACTGTTCGCTGGTTCCGTCGGAAAAATTGACTTTCAACCGGATCGCCAGCGGCAGTATTTTATAATCTTCTTCGCGGTATTCCTCAAAAAAATCCAGCCCGTTGCTCACCTCTGTGGAATTTTCCACATAGTTGAATGTGATGCTGTCCACATTTTCTGCAATCACTTCCCGTGTCACCGGCAAACTCTCATCCCCCTCCTCCATCCAGGGATAACGGGGATAAGGAGAATATTCGGCCAGCAATTTGCCGTCTTCGACCAGAACCCGGATAAAAAGCAACGCCCCCGGACGGCTGCCGTAACTGCGGCGGAGAGTAGTAAATAAGATCCGGTCCTCCTCTCCGTCAAACAACAGCCTGGAAGTGCCTTCGTCATCTTTCCACATAAACGGAATCATGTTGCGGATATGGGTATCCATCAGATTGTCGATCGCCATAAAATCCTTCAACCGGGATGTTACCCGCAGCGATCTGTCATACCCCTGATAGAACGCCGCCCCGGAAACACCGACGATCCCGGCGACCACGATCAGAATGGCGATGGATACGACCAATTCGATCAGAGTAAAATTACTGCGCTTCACCGGCGGCCTCCTTTTCCGAATAGTCAAACCGGTCAATGATCACCCGCAATCTTTCGGTATGATCGGAAGCCCGGAGCAGCGAGACCGTCCACTTTTTCAACGGCAGCTGATTCTCCTGATTTTTCAGCTCTTCGGGCAGATCTTCGGCATCTTCGACGGTGCAGCTGATCAGGTAATCCGGGTAAGGGAAAACCTCATCCGGCACATGCAGATCCTCTTCACTGCCGGCCAGCAGCAGATATTCCGTTCCCAGCGTGAGCATGTGCATTTCCCGCCACTGCTCCTCGGCCCGGCTGATCCGGCTCTGGGAGTGGCTCAGCAACCGCAGCATACCGGCCAGAGAAAGCGACAGGATCACCAGAGAAATCACCACTTCCAGCAATGTAAAACTGTAAAAACTCCGTTTCACCGTTTCTCCTCCCCGCTGCCATCGCCATCAAGACAAATGACCTGGCCGGAAAAAAAAGAAATATCAAAAAATCTGGCCAATTCTTCCATTCTGATCCCCGGACGGTTCAAACAGACGGCTCCGCCGGTGGGATAGAAGCGGAAAAGTTCCACATAATCGTGTTCTGCGGGACTGTCTTCCTCATCCACCGTAAAAACTTCCATATCTTCCGGGAATACGAATTTTTCACTTGCCGGACTTTCGGTAATATCTTTTTCCAGCTCCTGAAGTTCCTCTTCGTTGTAATCGGCATGGGCGCAGAACATCTTTTTATCCGGATACAAACGCACAACATAATCGCGTCCGCTTTCCGCACACAAAAAACGTACTCTGGCCAGAAACGCCTCCACTTCAAGGGCGTTGCGTTCCAATGCCGCCGCCGGAGATTCTCCACGCAGCGACATTACCGCCACTCCGGTCAACAACATGATGATGACCAGCACCACGATCACTTCGATCAGGGTAAATGAGCGTTTCAATGTCACTTGAATGCCCCGCCAACCGGATTTGCCCGGTCAATCCCAACTGGAAATATCGGCATTTTCTCCTTCGCCGCCCTCTTCGCCATCGGCACCGTAACTGATGACTTCAAACGGACGGCCATCCTCTCCCGGACAACGGTAAATATATTCATTGCCCCAGGGATCTTTGGGAAGCGTACCCTGCAGATACGGTCCGCGCCAGGTCTCCAGATCGTCCACATTTTCCACCAATGCCTGCAATCCGCTGTCCTCTCCGGGATAAGCTTTGTTATCCGTCTTATAGCCGTTGAGAGCATCGGAAAGCAATTCCACCTGGGTTTTAGCGGCCCCGATATTGGCATTGCTGACGTAATTCATGTACATCGGCGTGGCAATAGATGCCAGCGTGACCAGAATCACGATCACGATCACAACTTCAATAAGGGTAAAACGTCTTCTTTTGCTTGTCTTTTTCATACTTTCTGACCTCCTGTTACAGAATTTATTTCCATCATGGCGACGAATATCGCCACGACAACCCCTAAAACTATCACCGCCAGCAGAATTATCACCAGCGGTTCAAACAAACTCAATGCCCGTTTGATCTTCTGCCGGGTGTCAGCTTCCAGATTGCCGGCAATGTTATCCAGCATCTCGCCAACCTGCCCGGACTCTTCACCGACACGCAGCATACTGGCGGTACTGCGCGGAACAAAATGGTTATCTTTCAATGCTGCAGATAATTTCTCCCCGCTTTTCAACCGCCGGTCGATACCGTCAAATCCGGCAGCGATAACCGGATTGGACACCACTTTTCCGGCGATCCTGACCGTCCGGATGATCTCCACATGATTGCCGATAAGAATCGCCAGGGTCCGCAAATAACGGCAAATTTCCAAGTCGATCATGATCACCCCGGCCACCGGGATTCGGATCAGGAAAGCTCCGATTTTGCGCTTCCATTCAGCAGCACCGAAGTAACGGCGGCCACCGAACCATCCGCCGATCAGCAGCAGCGGCACCGACCACCAGGTCCACTTGAAAACACTGCCGATCCGGTTCAAAATCCGCATGGAACCGGGCAGCTCCCGCCCCATATCGGCAAAAATCTGCGAAAAATGCGGTACAAAAACCGTAAATAAGACCACCGATACCACCAGCACCACTGCAAAAATAACAATCGGATAAATGGAACTGGATACAATAAAGTTCTTCAGTTCCCGGCTCTCTTTCATAAATTTGTACAACTCTCCGGAAACTTCCGGCAGACAACCGGTCTCCTCTCCGCTTTCAATGAGATTGGCGTAGTAATCCGGAAAGAGCGAACCATAGGAACGGACCATCTCTGAAAGTTTTTTGCCTTCATGCAGCCCCTGGCGCAGGGAGTTGACAAAATCTTTCTGGGTTGCTTCCACCGCCCCTTCGCTGATGATCGCCAGAGCCTGCTCCAACTGGATATTGGCGGTCAAAAGCGGAGTCAGCTGCCGGGTGAACTCAAATATATCCGGCCGCTTGCCGCGCCACAATCGTTTACCGCCGGCATCGTCGACCCCCAGAAAACGCACCGGGATCATCCCTCTGCGGCGCAACTTGGCCAGAGCTTCCTTGTCGTTATCACCCTCGACAACGATCTCCTCCGGACTTTTTCCCGGCCGGGCTGCTATGTAACGATACAATGCCATAGATTATTCACAACTCCGCTGTCGAACGGTTCAATTCTTCCTGCGTGGTCACTCCGGCAGCCACTTTTGCCGCGCCATCCTCGGCCAGCGTGATCATCCCGTGAGCGACGGCTATCGCCTGCAATTCACTGCTTGAAGCATTCCGGTTCACGGCATTACGCAATTCATCATCCATGATGAGCAATTCAAAAATACCGCTGCGTCCTTTGAATCCGGTACCATTGCACTTACGGCACTTGACCTGTTGTTTCACGCCGTGACACACCGGACAGATCTTCCGCACCAGACGCTGGGAAAGCACCCCGAATAATGCACTGGACACCAGAAAATTCTCCATTCCCATATCCAGCAGCCGGGTAACTGCGCCCACTGCATCATTAGTGTGCAGAGTGCTTAACACCAGATGCCCGGTCAACGCGGCATTGATCGCAATATCCGCCGTTTCCCGGTCACGGATCTCTCCGACCAGAATGATATCCGGGTCCTGACGGACTATGGAACGCAATCCGGCGGCAAAAGTCACTCCCACCTTGGGATTTACCTGCACCTGACACAAACCGGCGGTCCGGTATTCGACCGGGTCCTCGATGGTAATGATCTTTTTGCGGGCATCATTCAACTGATTTATCACACTGTAAAGTGTGGTTGTTTTTCCGCTGC
>JAGBZM010000012.1 GCA_017628235.1 Lentisphaeria bacterium
AGATTTCAAGCAAAAACTTGAAGAATATATTTGCTATTTCAACAATGAAAGAGTATCTTTAACATTAAAAGGAATGAGTCCGGTAAAATACCGAACCCATTCCACATAATTTAACCCGTCCAAATTTTTGGGGTCACATCAGTGTTATTGCGGCAGCCTTTTATATCCATTCAGAAGCAGGTAAGAGACTGTACGCAGTTCCACAACGGTGTGTGCAGATCCAGTTTTTTACGTTCTCTGGTGGCCAGTGCGATCGGGACATGGGTGAATGCCCCGGCCCAGTGGCCGACCATCACATCAGTTTTCCCGGCCATTGCCGCATGGGCGGCACTCTGGGCAAGCAGGGCGCAGAAAACGGCATCTTCTCCTTCGGCCCGGACGCTGCGGATGGTGTAACCCAGATCGAAGTACTTGAGATTCAGCTCAACTTTTTTCTCTTTGAAGTAACGGCAGATCTCCTCTTTAAGCAGAATGCCGATATCTTTATGCAGAATGTTGCCGGAAGCATCTTTCTGACGTTCTTTACTGGCAAAGAGATTCTGCCCGGCTCCTTCGGCCACGATGATGACGGCATGATGTTTTTTATTCATACGTTCCATCAGATTGGGCAGCAGAGCTTTGCTTCCGTCACTGCCGTCGAGGGAAAACGGTTCTTCCGGGATCAGGCAGTAGTTGATATAGGGATTGGCCAGAGTGGTGTAGGCGGCGATGAAACCGCTGTCCCGGCCCATGACCTTGATAAGAGCCAGACCGTTGTAAGCCCCTTGTGCTTCATTGTGAGCCCCGCTGACAAACTCCCCGGCGGTACGTACAGCGGTACTGAATCCGAAAGTTTTGTCGATGAAGCTTATATCATTATCGATCGTTTTGGGTATGGCCACCACGCTGATCGGCAGCTGCCGTTTGGTGATTTCTCCGGCGATATCGTGAGCGCAGCGGCTGGTTCCGTCACCGCCGATGCAAAAGAGCAGATTGATCCCCAGCTGTTTGAGAGAATCCACGATCAGTGAAACATCTTCACTGCCCCGGCTGGAACCGAGAATGGAACCGCCTTTGTCATGGATATCATCCACTACATCCGGGGTCAGACGTACCGGAGAGAGGTTGTAAGCCGGGTTCAATCCCCGGTAACCGTAGCGGATGCCGTAGATGTCATTGACACCATAATCGCGGGTAAGTGAGATGGTGAGGAACTTGATGACCTCATTCAATCCCGGACAGAGTCCGCCGGCGGTGAGGATGGCGGCCCGCGACCAGGCCGGGTTGTGGTAGATCATCCGGCGCGGTCCGGCCTTTTCAAAAGCGGGGATCTCTTTGCCGGAAGCGATGACAGAGGACAATTCAGCGGCATTATTGCAGTAGCTCACGCATTCACTGTCATCGACAAAGGTCATGTCCGGAATGGGAGATGGGATAGTGCATTCTCCGAGAGTTGAAATTTTGAAATCGCTTTTTTGAACCATGTTTGCCATCTCCTTGGTTATACTTTTTGTAACGGTATTTGCCGATGCTTAAAATAATCCTTTGCAGTGGCTAAATCAAGCACAAAAACGTAAAAAAAATGGATAAATCATTGAAAAACTTCAACTTCCGGGTTATTTTATATGGCGTGACCGGAATGATGAAGAAATTAGTGAGGGAAATGATGAAAAAAGTTACGGTTTCCACATTGGCCAAAAGGGTGTCAGCCGATGAAAAACTGGTGATGTCAACTGCGTATGATGCGATTCAGGCCAAATTGTGTATGAGTGCCGGAATTGATTTTATGCTGGTGGGTGATTCGGTGGGGATGACTCATTTGGGATACGGTAATACTCTGCCGGTGACAATGGAGGATATGCTTGCACATACTGCGGCGGTCAGACGTGGTGCACCGGAAGCGTTTGTGGTTTTCGATATGCCGTTCATGAGCTATCAGCAGAGTGATGAAGCGGCGATGGTCAATGCCGGTGCTGCGCTTAAAACTACCGGCGCGGATGCGGTGAAACTTGAGGGGGGAGCTGAATATGCTCCGCTGGTGAGAAAGATGACCGGTGCCGGTATCCCGGTGATGGGGCATATCGGTTTGCTGCCGCAGAGAGTTCAGGTTTGCGGCGGTTACAAGGTGGTCGGGCGGGATGAAGCCGGGGCCAGACAGGTATTGGAGGACGCATTGGCTCTGCAGGAGGCCGGAGCTTTTGCGGTGGTTTTGGAGTGTGTGCCGGAAAATCTGGCCAGAGAGGTTACGGCAAAACTGTATATCCCGACTATCGGTATCGGTTCGGGCAGATATTGTTCCGGGCAGGTGCAAGTTATCACCGATCTGCTGGGATTGATGGAATTCAAGCCGAAACATGCCAAACGGTATATCGAAGCCGGGGAATTGATCTCGGGGGCATTGAAGCAGTATGCCGATGAGGTGAAAAGCGGGGTGTTCCCGGCAGAGGAGAATACCTTTCAATGAGGTTGGCCGCGCTCGTTTGGCTGCTGGCAGCTGCTGTCGGGTGCGTTTCGGTATCCGGGCCGGATGCGGAGACCGGAACCGGAGTCACTTTGAGCGTATTGCAGGAAAGAGCAATACAGCGGCATCTGTCCGGAGAAGTTACCGCCCGGTTGTCCGGTTATGCTGATCGGGGCGGCCGGGCTTCTCAGTGGGCGCAGCTGCCGGATCTGGCGAGGTTTGTGCGTAATGCCGGACCGGAACGCGGGGCGGAAGTGTGCCGGGAGATGCTCTGGGAGTGTATGCTGGCCTGCAATGTCCAATTCAGCAGCGATCCGGAAGAGTTGGTACGAGAGTTCTGTGCCGGACAGCTGCGCTGCCGGACGGAGATGCTGCTGGCGGAAAAGCAGTACTTGTATCCGATCGTCTGGAAAACCCCGCAGGAGCAGCAGCGATCCGGAGAGGTTGAAAGGGAAACGGAACAGCTTTTTGGTGGTATTTCTGCTCTGGAAGCGGGAAAAATAGTGTTATCTTCTCCGCAAAAAGCAGTATTCTCGCCAGTGGCAGTGAGCGAAGATCCGGCAGAATCTTTGCAGATAGCCGGTGTTTTCTGTCTGATGCCGGATGAAATACGGCGGCAGCTGCCGTCCGGCAGTGAATTTGACTTGCCCGGAGTATTGCGGGAAATTCAGGTGACGGCCGCCCGCTATGCGATTGAAATTTCCGGGAAACAGCTCAATGAAGCTGTAAATCGTTACCGGAATGATCCGTCACCGGTAAATTTGCTGCGCTGCCGCAAATGGTCAGCTCTGCATGCACTGGATGTTTCCCGGATGCCCTCTGCCGGCGGCAGTGAACGCGCCCGGCAGTTTGTCAATTCGATGTTGCTTCTGCAGGAGGGTTTTTGATTTTTTCCCGGATGCTCCGGAGGTTATTGAGCAGATTGCTATCATCCGGAGCATATTTCAGAGCTTGCAAGGTCAATTTTTCCGCCTGAGAGTAATCTTTCATCAGCATGGCTGAGATCGCCTTGTAATTAAGATCCCGCGCCGGATCACTATTCATCGACAGATCTCCGAGCACCAGAAAAATCTGGGCGGCGAATCCGGTATCGGCATCAGTTTTGCGCTGCAAATGGGCATTGGCGGTCAGCAGCATTATCGATTCGGAAAATCCCCTGGCTGAAAATTGGAATCTGCCCCATTCCGGAGTGCAGAGAACTTTATCCAGTTCGTTCAATCCGGCCGGATCGCCATATGAGAGCAGAACCGCCCCATTCAATGCCCGGTAAAAGAGTTCATCTTCACTCCGGCTGAATTCCGTTGCGTTCCGCAGAGCCTGTCCGGCAAAGGCCTGGGCAACATCAAAGTCTTTCTGTTCAAAACTGTGCCATGCTGCCATACGTAATGTGGCGCTGTGGGCGTGTTTGCCGTCGCCCAGAGAGACATTGATGAATGACTCTTTGGTTTGCCAGGTTTGCAGATAGCAGAAGCCCTGTACCGCGATCAATGCGGCATAAGCCCAGAAAATAAACTGCCAGATCGTCCGGCGCGGAGCGAGAAATTCATATGAGACCGCCACGCCGATCCAGACAAAAAGTGACGGATAGTAGCTGTACCGGTCGGCAAATTCTGCATTGCCGATGCTCTGGAAACCGGCCACCGGCAGCACCACTCCGAGAAATGCCAACAGCAGCGGAGTGAAAAATGCTGCAAAAATCTGCCGGTAACGCCACTTGATAAACGCCAGAATCACGGTCGCCAGCGTCATGCTCCAGAATACCGCAACGAGGGTGAATGTCACCCAGTCCCGCTTGAAAAGCGGATAAAGCGGCCGGACTCCCAGCGGCAGCAATGTCCGGAAGAAATAATTGGCATAGTTGGATGCCACGATCTCCCATCTTTCCAGAGAAAACAACCCGCTGGCACTGTCTGAGGCAAAAGTACTCAACTGCATTGTGTTGAGGATAAAGTAAATCCCGCCTGCCGCCAGATAAAGCCAGAGCATTTTTAAAGATTTTTTCCAATCAAATCTTTCCGTCGATACCCAGATCCCCAGCAGCAGCACTCCGGGCAGGGTAATAATCATCGGTTTGGCCGCGAATGAGAGTCCGTACAGCAACGCTCCGGCCACCGGCAGACGGTTTTTGCGGTAACTGCGGATAAAGCAGATGGTGCTGAGCAGCCCCAGCAGTACCACTTGTACATCTTTTCTTTCCACGAGCCAGATGACCGATTCCACCCGCTGTGCGTGGAGCGCGAAGCACAATGCTCCGAGGATCGCCGCCGGGATGGACAGCTTGAAGGGATGAACCGGAGAAAATCTGACCAGTTTCAATTGCCGCAAGAGCAGATAAAACAGCACCGTACTGATCCCGTGCAGAATAATGTTGTGCAGTCTGCCGCCGATCTGCAGCAGTTCCTGCCCCCAGAGCCAGTAATCCAGCATCAGCGAGTGCATCACCAGCGGCGAATACAGTCCCAGAACCGGAGTTTTCAGGTGATAGATGATATTCTGCCAGGTCGGATAAAGCAGATATTCTTTGCCGACATAAGCGGTATTGTCCAGAGGAACCGGATCATAGGTCAAACCCGGCAGAAAAAAGAGCAGAGTTATCAGAAAAAGAATGAGTGCCGCTGTTGTATCAGCATGACGTTTGCAGAATCCCACGATCCGTTCCATAGTTGTCTTAATCCTCTCCTTTGCCGATCCGGTCGAGTGCGGTTCTGATCCGGGAAAGAACTTTGGAGATATTGAAAAGTTCCGCTTCCACACTGCTCTCCTCTTTGCCCTGACCATAGAAAGACAGGGAGCAGGGGATCATATTGTAGGTGAATGGCATAGTGATCATCCAGCGGCGGTTGGGAGCCACCCGGGTCAATATCTTATTCTGCCGGAAAACGTGGAATTCCCGGTCGCAGATGACTCTTTCAGTAACCGGCATATCCGGATATTTTTTCAAAACTATCTCCTGCGCTTTTTCCGCAGTGACCCCGGCAGATGAGAGCATGACCAGAAATGCTCCGGTGTAACGCAGGGCATCCTGTACCGGATTGCTGCGGTGACAACTGTAAATGTGAAAGAAACTTCCCCGGTCAAAACCGTAGATGGCCGCATTCAGGCCGGAAGCTTCCGAATAGGAGTCCACCTGACCCTTGACGGTGGCGATCAATGGCGAAAGTTTCTGCGCCCGGTGTCCGAACCGCATCAGCGTGATGCCGGGGATCAGGTGGTGATAGTCGGTCTTTTCCAACAGGCCGATCTCCACCAGATCACAGCACAGGCGGCTGACGGTCGGCAGCGGCATATCCAGTATCTGGACCAACTCCTTGATCGCTACCGGATGATCGACCGTACAGACCGCTTCGAGGACAGCTCCGGCCTTGTTTAACAGAGAACTTTTCATTTGTCGATATCCAGTTTCTTTTTCAGAGCTTGTGCCACCGGATCGGGGACATATTCCTCGAAGTTTCCGCCGAGTCTGGCGACCTCTTTGACCAGCGTGGAGGAGACGAAGGAGTTTTTCAGAGTCGGCATCATGAATATGGTTTCGCACTTGCGTTTGAGATTGCGGTTGAGCAGAGCCATCTGCAGCTCGTATTCAAAGTCGGAAAACGCCCGCAAGCCGCGCAGAATGGCATCGGCGCCGTAATATTCCAGTGAATCAACCAGCAGACCGTCAATCGCCACGACTTCCACATGTTCAAGGTTGCGGCAGCTCTCCCGGATAAGTTCACAACGCTCCTGCATGGAAAAGATCGGAGATTTGGCCGCATTGACTGCAACTGCGACAATAACCCGGTCAAATAACAATCCGGCACGCTCGACCAGATCGAGGTGACCATTGGTAAACGGGTCGAAAGACCCGGGATACAATACAGTTTTCATGCTGTTACCTTTTGACTTTTCTCCAATACTGGTGTATAATATAACGCGGGAAGTGCGATTTTGCAATTTTTTCCGCGAAAGTCGTTTCAACTTACAGGAAAATATGGAAAAATTTATTGATTTTGACGGGAACTTGAATATTTTTCCCGGAGAACGTTTTGTTGTTGCCGCCGGAGTTTTTGACGGAGTGCATCTGGGACACCAGCTGATTATCAGGCAGGCTGTATCGCGTGCGGCAGCATGCGGCGGCCGGGTGATGGCTTTGAGTTTTCATCCGCATCCGCGTGAACTTCTGACTCCGGATGATGCACCGCATCTGCTGATCTCCCGTTCAAGGCGGGTGGAACTGCTGAAAGCTGCCGGAGCCGATGTATGCGGATTTATCAACTTTACCCGGACGGTGGCCGGATGGGAACCGGAGAAGTTTCTGACCGGATTGATGAATAACGGCTGTTTCCGCCTGTGCGGTATTTGTGTCGGCAAACATTGGCGTTTCGGCCGGAACGGGCGGGGAAATGAAGAGGTATTGGCTCAATTCTGCAAGGAGCATCAGTGGAGTTTTGATGCGGTGGAAGAGCTGGTGATCGACGGAGTGACGGTCAGTTCATCTGCCATCCGCAGTGCGGTATCCCGGGGGGAACTTGTTTACGCTGCCGGGATGCTCGGCCGGGATGCGGAGCTTGCGGGGGTGGTGGTTCCAGGCTGCCGGATCGCCGGAAGTAAACTTGCTGCTCCGACTGCCAATTTGCAGCTGGAAGCCGGGGTTTTGCCGCCGGACGGGGTTTATTGCGGAGTGGCGGAGGTGGATAACTGCCGCAGTGCAGCGGTACTGAATATCGGTTTTTCTCCGACATTCGGGGGGAAGAACCGCCGGGTGGAGGTGCATTTGCTGGATTTCGCCGGGGATATTTACCGGAAGCATCTGCGGGTATCTCTGCATCGGTTTCTCCGGGCCGAACGCCGCTTTGCTTCGCCGGAAGAATTGAAAAAACAGATTGCTCTGGATATCGCTGAGGCCGGAAAATTCTGTCGTTAATTTCCGGAATTTAAGAGTTTGCGTCTGCCGGATTCAGATAATTTGATGCAGGGGTAACCGCTGCGGTTGACTTTTTCCAGATCTCCGGATTCGGAGAGCTGGCGGAGCAGTTTTTCCACGGTTGCACTTTTCAGATGCCGGAGAGTGCCGAAGCAGCAGTTGCGGTGCCAGTTGCCGGCGATGACCGAAGCATTACGGCTGCCGGCAAGGATTTGAGCCAGCTTGCCGATCCCCACACGGCCATTCATCAAATCGGCGCATCGCAGAGCGATCCGGATATCTTCCGCCTTGACTCCGGGGATCCGGGCCATATCGGAGTTCCCGGCACAATTGTCGCAGCATCCGCACTGCCATGAGTCGCTTTTTTCTCCGAAGTATTCGATCAATTCCACCTGCCGGCAACGTCCGCTGCGGGCATAATTGACCATCTCATCCAGACGGCTGATCTCATATTCCAGATGCGCCGACAATTCCTGATCGTTGAAATCCGGCATGGCCAGAGCCGGATCGGTCAACGCCACTGAACGGCCGGAAAAACCGGCGACCCATTCCAGACAATCGCCGTTGAGTGCGGTTATTACCCGTTTGATTTGTTCCGTACTCAATCCGGCCACAGCAGCAAGCGTTTCCACATCGATATCCATAAAATTTTCCGCTTTGATCCCGAAGTGTCCGGTCACCCGGTGGATGAAGCGTGAACGCTGGGTTTTCTCCTCCTGATGGAGCAGCCGCAGCCGGGTGATATCTCCCTTGAAACGGAGTTGCCCGGTACCGCTTTTGCGGGCGGAACGGCGGATGAAACCGAGTTTTTCCAGAATTCCCAATGCTGCTGACACCTGACCGTCGCTCTTCGCTCCGTGAATGTCATCTTTCAACGCGGCGGCAGTGACTTCGAGTTCACCCGGCTCAGGCAGCTCCCCGGTGCGCCAGTACAGTTCCCGGTAGACCGACCGGATTATTTCCGGCGGCGGGTTGTTCATTTCGATCAGAAATTTGTGGATGTAGCGGTCGGCGTAACTGAATAACAAAATACATTCTGCACTTTCTCCGTCCCGCCCGGCCCGTCCGGCTTCCTGATAATATGCTTCAAGAGAACCGGAGAGCTGGTAGTGGATCACCCGGCGTACATCCGGACGGTCAATTCCCATCCCGAAGGCATTGGTTGCCGCCAGCACCGGTGCCGGATCATGCATGAAATATTCCTGGGCAGCGTTGCGTTCTTCCGGAGTCATTCCGGCGTGGTAGCCGGTTACTCCCGGCAATTGCGCGATTTCATCGACCGCCTGTCGCGTGGCGGCATAGATCAGAGTCGGCTGCCGGTTTTCGGAGAGAATGCGTTTCAGGGCGGTAAGTTTGGCATCTTTGCGCCCTTCGCACTCAATGACCTTGAATGCCAGATTCGGCCGCCGGAATCCGGCGACCAGCAGTTCCATATCATCACGCTGCAGCTGTGTACGGATGTCATCGCAGACCGCCGGAGTAGCAGTGGCGGTAAATGCACAGAGCTGGCGGATACCGGTTTCGGCGGCAATTTTACCTATATGGCGGTAGCTGGGACGGAAATCGTGGCCCCATTCACTGATACAATGGGCTTCATCGACGATCAGCATTTCCGGTGGATTCCGGCGCATGAAGTTATTGAAATAATCCGTCTGCAGCCTTTCCGGAGCGACGTAGAGCAATTTTATCTCTCCCCGGGCGGCCGCTTCTGCCGCCTGCAGCTGTTCGTTGAAGTTAACAGTGCTGTTGATGAATGCTGCCGGTATTCCTTTGCGGCGCAAAGAATCGACCTGATCGTACATCAGCGCGATCAGCGGGGAGATGATCAGGGTGTAACCATCCCGGAGAAGCGCGGGCAGTTGATAACAGAGGGATTTACCGGCTCCGGTGGGCATGACGACACAGATATCTCTGCCGGACATGATTTTTTCGATCACCGGCCGCTGGTAATCCAGAAATTCCTCAAAGTTGAAAAATTTTTGTAAATTGGAAGTCAAATTATCCATTGTCATCCTGCTGTCAAAAAAATACGCCGCAGATTTTGCGGCGTATTGTATCATTGGCCGGAAAATTATTTTTCCAGAGCCTGAACCATCTTTTTCAGTCCCATAAGATCAAGTTTTCCGGTTCCCAGCAGCGGCAGCTGTTCGACCTTTATGAAGTCATCAGCTTTGGGAATCCAGATATTGGGCAGACCGGCTTCGCGCAGACCGGCGATGATGCCGGGGATGTCCAGATCTGCCGGAGTGTAAAAGATGACCAGTCTTTCACCTTTGAGCCGGTCGCTGCGTCCGGCAACGGCGATTTCCCGGTCTTCGGAATGGAGAATTTTGGTAATGGCATCTTCCACACCTTCATGGGGAACCATTTCGCCGCCGATCTTGCTGAATCTGCTGGCGCGGCCGGTGATGTAGATGTAACCATCTTCATCCATGTGACCGATATCACCGGTGTCATAGTAGTTGTTCTGGATGACCTGTGCCGTAAGTTCGGGTTCATTGAGATAACCTTTCATCACCGTACCGGCGCGCACCTGCAGTCTGCCATCCTGCCCCGGCGGCAGTTCCACCCCGGTATTGATATCCACGATCCGGGCATGGATCCCCGGCAGGGGACAGCCGATACTGCCCGGATGGTCGCTTTTGGTGCCGAGAGTATAGATGGAGTTGTTGAGGTTGATGGTCACGATCGGAGACAATTCGGTACAGCCGAATCCTTCAACGATATCCCGGCCGGTCATGTTACGGTAGCGTTCCGCAAGTTCTGAACGCAATTTTTCCGCGCCGGTGACGCAGAGGCGCAAACTTTTGAAGTCTTCCGGATGGGCTTTCATCATGTATTTCTGCAGGAATGTCGGAGTGGCGCAGAGGATGGTCACCCGGAATTCCCGGCAGGTTTTCACGATCAGAGAAGCATCCAGCGGATTGGCCACATAAGTTACCGGAGTACCGCTGATCGCCGGCAGGGCAAAGCATACCGTGAAACCGAATGAGTGGAAAAGCGGCAAATTGCCCACCACCCGGTCATTGTTTGACCAGTCCACCACCCGGAGGAAACTCTGGATGTCGCAATTGATGTTGCGCTGAGTGAGCATGACGGCTTTGGGTTTGCCGGTCGAACCGCTGGAGAAGAGCAGTCCGGCCTGCTGGAACATATTGTAACAGCTCAAAGGAGCAATGTTGCGAACCAGAGTTCTGGTCGGCAGGAACAGGGTCATGAATATGGCCAGCAGTTTCTGCCCTTTGGAGATAGTCTGGACGATATCTTCCAGCAGAACCATCTCTTCGCTCTTTTCCCATTTGAGTTTGTCGAGGAATTTTTTGCTGGTAAGGATGGTTTTTACTCCGGCTCTGCGCATGGATTCTGAAGCGACCGCCTGTCCGGCACTGAAGTTCATGATCGCCGGAGTCCGGTCAGCACCCATGACTGCCAGCAGGACACCGGCAGCGATCGGGGTATTCGGCAGCAGGACACCGGTATATCCGGCGGTGCCTTTGTCGATCCGGCGGATAATTTTGGAGAGCATTATCATCAGCAGAAGCATTTTGAAGTTGCCGAGCCATTTGTCGGTGGTCGCATCGTAGAAGATCTTGCCGAAAAGATGCCGTTTGGCATAGTAGATAAAGGCGGTATGGATCGGTCGCTCACCCGGCTGCGGCGAAGTTTCCGCAATGGCACCGAGTTCGGAGATTTTCTGGCGCAGCTGAAAGGCGGACAAATTGGGATCGACCGGTCTGCCGATGGCAACCGAGAAATCCACCGGCCAGCGGGTGAGTTTGCGGAAGTGCAGACGGTTTTTGTAAATTCCGGTCAGACGGCCGTGAACCATGCCCAGACGGACCGGCATGACTGTAACCTGGATCTCCGGCGGGATCAGCGACTGCACCCCGGATCGGAAGCGCATCAGATTACCGCTGCCGGAAATGGCACCTTCCGGGAAAAAGCAGATGGTTTCCCCGGCGCGCAGACGGTTCTGGATATCAGAAAAAAACGCTTTCATCGCTTTGGGATGGCGGGCACTGGGAACGCGCAAAACACCGAGATACCAGAAAATCAGCCGGGTCGGAATGAAGTTGACGATTTCAGTACGCACCATGAAACGGACCCGCTGGCGGACGACTGCCTGGATCATCAGCAGGTCGACCAGCGAAACGTGGTTGGAGACCAGCAGGATCGGTCCGGAATAGGGCATATTCTCTTTGCCGACCACCCGCAGCCGGAACATCACCAGCCGGATGACCCACGCGGCGATCTTTAATGTCAGTTTCGGAGAGCAGAGAATCAGAAAAACAATTGCTCCGATCACCGCCGGATACCAGACTGCAAGCCAGTTTACAAGGCAATTCCACATGTCTGAACAACAACTCATAATCACAAACCCCTTATTGAAAAAATATTTTTATTTTACCGGTTATTATTTTCTGACCACATTTGTCAGTTCCTTAATGTACATCCACAATCTTTTTTTTTCAACTTTTATCCGCTTACTATTGAAAAATTTGTGAAAAAGAGTTAAATTAATAGGTTATTATCTTTATAATGAAAATCAATTTGGCAGATGCGGGCCCGGTCTATTCCGGGAATGCATGGTAATTTGAGTGATTTGAGAAACAGACAATGGCAAATTTTGAAGAAAAACTTATCGCTTTGTCCAGTGCGGAAACCTTGAAAAAGGCTAAAGCTCTGCTCAAGCATAAACAATTGTGCGGTGCATGGCGCGATCGGGATGGGCGTTTGTGCGGCATATTCCGGGAAAATTCCCAGATGGAAGCGGAAGTGGCAGTATCCACCGGCGAAGCTGCCAGTGCGGTTTGTTCCTGCAAAGATGATGGCAGCGGCCTGTGTCCTCATGCCATTGCCATGCTGATGTACAGCGGACGGTTCCGGTTTGCCGCCGGAGAGGTCGAAACGCCTCCGGTTTACAGCAAGGGGCTGCTGATGCAGAGTTTTGCGGAACTTTCCCGCCGGGGAATGAAAAATTCAGCCAGATTGCGCTTGACGGTGGTGGAGGATCAGCTGCATGCTCCCAACCAGTATAAAATATTGCTTCTGTCAGCGCGGCTTTACGGCACTTCCCGGGAATATGCCGGTAATTTGAGCAATCTCCGGCAGCTGTATTTTGAGAAATCTCTGAGTGCAGTACTGAAATATGAGGATTTTTCACTGCATGATCAGCAGATAATCCGCTTTCTCGCACTCAACGGAGAGGCAGATAATTCAAATATCGCTCTGGGGGCGGAACTTACTGCCGAGTTATTTCATATCCTGCCCGGATTTCCCCGCTTTTTCCGGGATGGCAAACAGATTATCGTCCGGCCGGAACGGGCGGTGGCGGTACTGGTCAAATCCGGCGGGCTACTGCTGCCCGGCATCCGGATCGGTCAGGCGGCACTGCCGATGTCCGGGGCGCGGTTGATCGCCGGACGCGGCGGCAGCTGGGTGGGCAAGGATGATGAATACTTTTTTATCGGTGGCGATTGTGAAGCCGGATTCCTCCGCAGTTTTTTCCGGACTCCGGCCAGAAGCGTCCGGGAACTTGGCGAGTTCCCGCTGCCGGTATGCAGTGCCGGAGCCGGTACTCCGCAATTACGCAAGGCGGCTGTACTGCTGGATGGAAGGTGGGATGAATCAGGCGGATTGCAGATAAGTTTCTCTTATATCTACCACTCCGGCGGTGAAATGGTGCTTTGCGCGCCGCGTTCCGGGAAGACCGGAATCGACGGCCGGGATTTCTACCGCCGGGATGTGGTGTGGGAGAGAAATTTTGAAAATGCCCTTGCCCTGTCCGGTGCGGAAGTGGCGGATCATGACGGTTCACTGCGCTTTGCCGATCTCCGGCAGGCCGGGGTATTTCTTGACCGGGCATTGCCGGAAATATTGGCCGCTTATCCGGAACATACGGTTCTGACTTCGTTCCTGGCCGGTTTGACCAATGGCGGCAACCATCTGCCGCAGCTGCCTTTTGCTTCATCTCTGGCCGGCCGGAGTGAGGATGCTTTTATCATGGATTACCGTCTCGGAGAATGCGGCAGTGCGGTCGCCTGGGAAACGGTGTTGCAATTAGCTCTTGCCCGTGAAAATTATCTGCGGCAAGGAAACCGGATGTGGAAAATTTCTCCGGCATTGGGAAAATTTTTCCGCAGTGCCGGAACCTTGCTCCGCAATATCGACAGTGCCGGGTGCCGTTTCGAGATACCCGCCGGAAATTGTCACTACTTCTGTAAACTTGCCGGACAGATCCCCGGAGCATTGCCCCCGGAACTGCTGCTGGATATGGCCGGAGGCGGCAAGGCGGAACTGCAGGAAACTTTTGCTTTCAACGGCAAATTGCGCGCTTATCAGCAGGAGGGCGTGAAATTCATGCAGTATCTGACTGATCGCAGTTTCAACCCGCTGCTGGCCGATGAGATGGGGTTGGGAAAGACGGTGCAGCTGCTGGCATTGCTGAGTTCCAGAATGAGCAAAAACGGTTCCCCCTCTCTGATTGTCTGTCCGGCATCGCTGGTGGTCAACTGGGCGCGGGAGGCGGCCCGTTTCGTTCCCGGATTCCGGGTCAGCTCCCCAATGGGCAGTGACCGGGAAAAAGAGTTGAAAGATGGTAATTTCGATCTTCTGATCCTCTCTTATGCCGCGGTAAAACTGGCGCAGAATCTGTTGCGTAAATATCATTTTGAATTTCTGGTGCTAGATGAAGCGCAGCATATCAAAAATCCGGGGTCGAGTAATGCCCGTTTCTGTAAAAGCATCCACGCTTCGCACCGGGTGGTGCTGACCGGTACTCCGCTGGAGAATTCTCCGGAAGATCTCTGGAGCGTGATGGATTTTCTGCAGCCGGGATTATTCGGTTCTCTGCCGGCATTCCGCCGCCGGTATGGAAATATCGCCGCCGATGCGGAATTGCAGGAGGAATTTACCGGACGCATCGCCCCGTTTATCAAACGGCGCACCAAACAGGAGGTGGCCGCCGATCTGCCGGAAAAACATGAACGGATCATCTATTGTGAAATGCTGCCGGAACAGCGTGAACTTTATACCGGGTTGCTGGCGGAGAACCGCCACATTCTGGAAAACGGCAGCAGTGCTGAACTTTTTGCGCTGCTGCTGCGTTTGCGCCAGAGCTGCTGTCATCCGGCTCTGCTGCCGGATATTCCCGACGGCCGTCAAATACCGTCAGCAAAAACCGAATTGCTCTTTGAAATATTGCAGGAGACGATCGACAGCGGTCACAAGGTGCTGGTTTTCAGTCAATTTACCAGTATGTTGAAGTTGTTGATCCCGCAACTGGATGCCGCCGGGATACCCTATGAATATCTGGATGGCAGTACCCGCAACCGCCAGGAGAGAGTGGACAGATTCAACAGTGATCCGGAGATCCCGCTTTTCCTGTTGAGTCTGAAAGCCGGCGGTACCGGATTGAATCTTACGGCAGCGGACACGGTCATTATTTACGATCCCTGGTGGAATCCGGCGGTGGAACTGCAGGCGGCCGACCGGACACACCGGATCGGACAGACCCGTGCGGTATCGACGATCAAACTGGTGATGAAAAATTCGGTGGAAGAAAGAGTTTTGCTTCTGCAGCAGAAAAAGCGTGAACTTTTCCAATTTCTGGTGGAAAATCCAGCTGCTTCCGGCGGTATGTCACTGGCAGAATTGCGTTCTTTGATGGAGTGAAGCATGAAAAGTTTCCGGTTGCCAGTCCTGATTTGTCTGCTGATAATCACTTCCACCCTCCGGGCAGAAGTCTGTTTCGTCCCCGGCTGGTACAACGAATGGATCAACTACCGCAAACATACAGCGGTGTTGGCCGGGCTTTTTCCCGGTGAAAATATCCGGATATGCAAATGGGACAGCAACCGTTTCTGGAAAAATGCCAAAAAATCCGCCGGAGAATTTGCGGATGAATTTTCCGGAGAGGTGCTGGCGGGAAACAGTGAAGAAATCACTTTGATCGGTCATTCGCTCGGCGGCCGGATCGTGCTGGATTGCATCGCCCGGATCGCCCGGCAGAAAAAGCAGGTCAGACAGGTGATTTTACTGGGGACCGCCGGGGTGATCACCCCGGAAGATCTGCAGAATTGCCGTCAGGTTTCCCGGCTGCCGGTGATCAATATTTTCTGTACCGACGATAATATGCTGAAGCTGTTTTACGCCAGAGAAGGAGTCATGCCGCTGGGGTTGTGCGGGCTGCCGCAGCAGGAAAAACACTTCCGGCAATATCGTATGCGGGTGCCGGATCACGAAATAAAATTACTGGATGTCAGGATATTGTCGCATAAAAATGTTGAATTTTTCCGGGAAACTGCGGCCCATCTGGCTAAAAAGTATGTGCAGGTGCTGGGGGAGGTGCTGCAGCAGCAGACCGGAGAAGCGTATATCGATCTGGCGGTATTGGAAAAGATCGCTTCGCGGGATGCCGTGAAAAAAGATCTGTTCCCGGGGTTTGTCACGATCGATGAGTGGGACGGCTGGAAACTGGATTGCCGCCGCATCCGCCGGCGTTTCCGGATAGCTTCCCCCGTCGGCAGGACATTTTATTTTGATTCTGAATATGCCGCCCGGCGCAACTTTTCAGATATCCGTTCCCGGCTCATTCAGGCGGCAGATTGATTTTCCCGCAGTTTCCGGCAATAACCGGATGGATATACCTGACTTGCATTAAGGTTGGAATGAAGTTCCCAATTTGCGGAAGCGTGAGATTTTTTATGGAGCATTGCCGGGCTCTGCCCGTTGCTGCTACTCGGCTGATTCCACGATCCGGTTCAATACCTGTTGGTAATATAAATTTCCAAGATGGCTGCCGTTGGAAAACCAGCAGATGCGTTCTTTGAGATTCTCATCGAGGAATATTCTTTCCTCATTGCTGACCAGAAAGTCATCGATATTGTGGAATACCCGGATATTCGGGGCGTGGCGCAATGTTTTGGCCAGAGAACTCAAGTGGGAATCCGCCAGCAAATCTGTCAGCGTTTTATCCGGATAACAGGGGGCAAGCAGTTTTTCAGCGTACTCCTGAAAGGTTATTTTATCCAGAGCCTGATACAACTCGTTCCGGTCTCCCCAGCGGTAGGGCGGCAGTCCGGCCAGCGGTTTTTCCCGGTGGGCAGCCAAAAGCATCTCCCGCATGGACATTTTCAGATACATTCCGGCGATGACTTCCGCGCTCTCCGGATCGAGGGGGAGTGTGAATTTCCGGTAATCTTCCAATGCGGTGTTTTCATCCACATGCAGGTAATGCGGCATCAGTTTGATAAACAGATTTCCGGCAGATGAGATCAGCTTTTCCCGCATTTTACTCTTGCTCCATCCGGCGGATGCGGCCACCATCGAATCAATTTTATTCATCGCTGAACCGAGAGAAACCGGCGGATTGACCGCGATGAAGCGTTTGACTCCGAGCTGCGGTGAAAGAGCTTCCAATTCAGCCAGTTTCAAGGTCTGGATGCCGCCCATGCTGTAACCGCAGATGACAATTTCCGGATCGGTGATCCACTCGCGTTTTTTGAGATCTGCCATGACCGCCGCGATCACTTTACGGATTCTGGCTGCATCATCCGGCAGATAGCCGGGCAGACGGCATTGGCTGTCGGCAACGATGAAGTTCCAGTTGAATGTACTGTCCAGAGTCAATACTTTATATCCCCGGTTATTGAATTGTTCTGCGATGCCGAGCATGGTGGAATTGATATATGTACCGCCGATACCGGAGAGCATGATCACCAGTTTTTCTTTATTTCCGGGCGCATTACGTACTGTTTCCGGCGCCTTCCAGAAGCCGTAGCGCAACTCCGGACGGTCTGGGAACAATTCCACTGAACGCATATAACCGTCCCGCATAAAATCGCCATTGAAAAGTGACAGCGGCATGTACCACCAGTCCCGGTCACGTTGTATGCCAAAGAGCATTAGTCTGGTTGTATCCGTTTTGCATCCCTGGGAAAAGTAGTTATGCAGCTGGCAGTATCCGCCGTATTTCAACTCATCCGGCCGCCGGGGCGGGGTCCACCGAACTTCCGGCGGTTCCGGCAGATTTTTTTCCCGCTTTTCCGCCTCTTCCCGGTACCGGGAGAGTTGTTTTTGAGCTTCTTTGTAGAACCACATCCGCAATTCCAGTTCCCGTTTGATCAGCATCAACTGCCGGTAATTTTTGTACGGGTCAGCGGCACTTTCCACGACCGGGGCATAGCCGTTGTGAGCAACTGTCAAACGGTTGAGAAATGTGGCATAGCCGGCATAGGGGATGTAGGTTTTTATGTCAAATGCCGTGTCAAAGAGCAGTCCGATATGATCTCTGGCATTCATCGACGGAGCAAACGGGAGGATCACCGTATGCCCCGGACCGATACCCCACTTCGCAAATGCCTGACCGAAGTCGGCTTGGGCCGGAGGAATGTGCCACCACGCCTGCGCCACATCAAAAATTCCGGCGATGCCCAATGTGGTATTGGCCAGAAAACGCAGAGATTCGGTTCCGGCGGCCTGCCATTCAGCCTGGAGCAGAGAACTTATCGCCCGGGCCGGATATTCCAGATTGACACAAACATTGTGAAAATGAGTGATAAAAGGCCGGGGAAATATGGTACAGTAGACTCTGCCCAGCGGATCAGCAATGTAATTCATCGCAAAATGAGTACAGCTGAACATCGAACGGTTGAACCCCTCAATGGGGTCTTCGCCGCCGAGCATCAATTCGACTTCACTTGGAGTCCATGCTTCCGGGTGTTCCTCCGGAAAACGGTCATAAGGATGATGACAGCCGCAGAGGATGACAGTCACTGCTGCGGCGGTCAGGATCAGAAAAATTTTCATCTTCCCAAAGTGCTTATGGAACGGAAATCAGCGGTTTCGCCGCTGTTCCAAACCGGCGGATTGCCCCGGAACTGTTGATTGAGAAATCCGAATGCCGGACCGGCGAGGATGTCATGTCCACCCTCAAAAATCGTTACCCGCACCATTCCGGAAACCCGCCGGAACAAAACTTTCTTTTCCCCGTATGCCGGATCTTCTCCGGCAAATTTCAGATGTTCGGGGACAGCTTCATTTTTTACCATGAAGTCGATATCCTCCGCGCTGATCCGGTCAGCTTCGGCGGCCAGCTCGTTGAATGCTTCCAGAGTCTGCGAGACCGGAACGCTGCCGGTGTGGCCGTCATGGATGCCGGTCCCGATATCCACGATGGTTTTACCTGCAGAAGATTTCAGATAATTTACGGATGAGCGTTTCATCGCTTCGGCAAATACTTTGGGGTCTTCGGCCGGATTACCGCCGCAGGCCTTGGAAATGTGTTCGGCGTAGACATTGTTTTCATTTTTCAGAACCGAACACTGGGCGTGCCATTTGGCAATGTCTGAAATCGGGCACCACGAGGAAACAGCGGTCCAAACCTCCGGCTGGCGGGCCGCCAGCAGCAGAGATGCATGTCCGCCGCCGGAACCGCCGACCAGATAGATCCGGTCATTATCGACCGGATAATTGGCCTTGACATAATCCACTGCACTGACGATATCGGATACCACCAGATCGGAACCGCAGGCTTCGGGCAGCCAGTTCGGGCCTCTGAATTTCGGGAAAATGCAATGCCAGTTGCGTTCGGCGCAACGGATGAAAAAAGAACCGCTTTCCTGAGTGTGATCGTAACTCCAGGTGTGCAGAGCCACCACCAGCGGACGCGGGTCATCACCGGAAGCAGGCGCAAAAAATGCCGGCTGCATGCTTTGGTCAAGGGCGGAAAGATAGTTTATTTCACGGATTGCTTCACTCATATTTTTCTCCTTGGATATTTGGTCGTGTTTACTTTTATAATTTACATCCGCCCCAAAGGTTTGTCAAGGCCATTAACATACCGTATGGAGTTTTTTTCATCATTATAGTGTTTCGCTGAAATTTTTTGCCGGCAGTTCTTTTTGTGCTGCCCGTCCGATCGGGATCAGCAGCAGGATCATCAACAGATATATTCCCGCTTCCGCCCAGAAAATACCGGCTAATCCGGCAATTTTTCCCATTGCCCAGCTGAGCAACGCACAAATCACCCCTCCGGCGGCGGAAAGACTGCCGGTCCAGCCGAAAAAAGTTCCCCGCAATTCCGGGGCGGTGATCCGGGTCAGCATCAATTGCAGGATCGGCATGATCCCGCCCGCTGCGAAATAGGCAAAAAAGCGTGCCGCAATCAGAAACTTTATATCGGTTGACAGAATTTGAGCTGCCACTCCGGCCGCACTGCCCAGCAGTACCGGGATCAGCAGCCGCCGGGGCATGATCCGGTCACACAGCCAGCCGATAACCAATCCGGAAAGAAAGCCGCCCAACGAAGCTGCCGCACTGGTGATCCCGGTGAAAAAGACCTCCGAACCGGAGAGCGTGAAAAACAGACAGTTTACTTCAACTCTCTTATTCTGCATTACTTCTCCGATCAATTCCGGGAGGAAAGGTTCTCCCAGCCGCCGAGCCAAGCCCATCAGCAGGACCAGCAGCAGTATTCCGCTGACTCCGGGCGTGAGCAGCTTATTCAGCGGCTTATTGACAGAGGCAAGTTTTTTCTGTTCGATATTCCGGTCGAAATTTTCTCTGACAAAGAACAGCACCAGCAGACCGCTGACGGCATACATCACTCCTCCGGAACAAAAGGCCGCTGTCAGACCGAATTTTTCCGCAATAACTCCTCCGGCAAGATATCCGAGCATATAACCACTCCACAAAGCCGTGCTGACCACTCCGAGGACAAAACCGTGTTTCTCCTTTGGGGCGGTCGTGACCGCAAGCGTCTGGGCCGGATTGTAGGTGCCGGAAAAAAATGAACAGCAGAAGCGGATCAGAATGAGTATCCATACCCCCGGTGACAGAGCCAGAAGCGGATAAAATACCGCAGCAGCAAAACTGGCCCGCAGCAGCATGATCTTGCGGCCGAAACGATCCGCCAGCATTCCCCAGAACATCATGGCAAAACACATACTTATCATACCGGCAAAGTGGTAGATGGATATATATTGCAGGCGCAGACTCTGATCGGTTATCCCCAGAGATTCTTCCATAACTTTCGGGATAAATGGCATGCAGCTGCTCTGCCGGAGGCCGTGGTGCTGGCAACGGAAACGGAGCAGGTGGCTCAGGCTATGAAGTTTGCCGCGGAAAATAGGATTCCTGTCACTCCGCGCGGAGCTGGGGTTGGCTATGTAGGCGGTTGTGTGCCGATGAAGGGCGGGCTGGTTATTTCTG
>JAGBZM010000013.1 GCA_017628235.1 Lentisphaeria bacterium
AAATTAAGATACAGACTGTTCAGCGGATTGCCGATCTCATGGGCGACTCCCGCTGCCAGCAGTGAAACCGCTTTGACGCTTTCCCGTTCGAGTTCGGCTCCGGTGCGGCGGCGGTTCTCGGTGACATCGTGAAGTATCACCACCGCCAATCCGGGATCGGCATCAAGCGGCGTAAGATAGAACTGGACAAAGCGGGATTCCGGATAGCGGATCTCCAACTCCTGCCGCACCACCTGGTGCCAGGCGTTTTCCCCGGAATGCAGCAGCTGTTTCCAGTCTATGCCCGGCAGCAGCTGGGAAAAACGGATATTGGCAGTATCTGCCGGCAGAGCCAGCAGCTTTTCTGCTGAATGATTGAAATAACGCAGTTTCAACTCCCGGTCAATGACCAGAATACCATCTTCGATCGCATTGAAGACCGTTTCAAAGAGTCCGCGTTCTCTGACCAGACGCAGCAAGTATGCCTGACGGCTGCCCTGATCAAGGTCATCAAAGCGTTCACTGAAACGATCTATAAATTTTTTTCTTGCTGCCATTGTTATTTTCGTATAAGTTGTGCTATATTATCTTTATGGATTGTAACAGGCAGGATAAGGTGGTCTTTCCCAGCCACATTCCTGACAGCGTATTAATATAACGGCGGGGGAAATTTTTGTCAAATCCGCTGCAACCCGGAGGAATAGAAAAATGCGTAATTATATGATTTTTCCGTTATTGCTGATCTTTTGCTGCTTTTTTACCGCATCTGCTGAAGTGCCGAAAATCCGTTATGAGCGGGAATCAGGCCGACCGACTGTCCAAGCTACCGGCGTCTGGGAGAAGATCTCCGGTGCCGGGATCAGCAATAATTCCAACACCCCCGTGGGAATGATTGCCTATGCGGTCGCGGAAAATAATTGTATGTTCAATTGGGTGCCTTCCAATGATGCCGCGCGTATCACCGGGCAGGCAGACATCATGGATGCCGTTCTCAGTCAGGATGAGAGTCTGCTGATCATCGCTGAGCGTATCGGCGGAGCCAATAAGAATAATTCGACCAGGCTGGTGTTCGTCAATTTGCTGAACAACAAACTTTGCGGCGGTTTCGAGATCCCGGAACGCCGGATCGTCAAACTTTTCACTCTGCCCGGACAGAATGGGCGTATTCTGGCATACCAGGAGGGGCAGAGTGTGTTCCAGAACAGCAACGCACTGCTGAATATCGACATCAGAAGGAAACGGGTGCGCCAGATCGGAGCTGATATAACTGAAAATATCTCTGAAATTTGTACTGACGGCAATAAAGTATGGTACGCTTCGAGTAAAAACAACCGGATCTGCGAGATCGATTTTGATGAACCGTTCAAACCGCGCTATTGCGATACCAAAAAAGTGGTTTCAAAACTCTGTTACAATCCGGCATTCAAATCGGTCATCGCATTTGAGGACGGGACTTGCGAATTTTTTACAGTTACCGCAAACGGATTGTTTTTGGACAGCTCGGTCAGACTCCCGGAAAATTATGAGGTCGCCTGGTGCATGGCAGGACCGCCGCAGAGTAATTCCGCAATTGTTATGGACAAAAACGGAAACGGATATTTTGTAACATCAGGCGGAGTGATGCCGATGAGCGGCCGCCTTGAACCTTATGGATGTGTTCTGTCGGATGGAACGATCCTGATCGGAACGGTTGCACGTTCCTCCCGGATCAATAATATTGTTTTGCCCGGCGGGGAGATCAAACGTTATTTCGCTCCGT
>JAGBZM010000001.1 GCA_017628235.1 Lentisphaeria bacterium
CAATTCAAATGATTCCGGATTGTAAAAAATGGCGGAGTACTCTGCCCGGTTGGTATATTCTCTGGCTTCACCGGTAACTTTATATCCGAGCGCGGTCAAACTTTTGATATGCCATCTCTGCACTTCCTGAGTACCGAATATGTCCAACTTTTCCTGTCGGATAACGGCAGCGGCACGGGGGGCCCGGCTTACCCAGTCGTTGGGAGCTTTGTCAGCATTTGTCCGCAAATTATATGAGGCAACTTTGAGTTGCAGCGGTGCGGCGGTGAGGTGAAGCAACGGCAGAAATGCCAGGACTGATTTTATAAATTTCATAAAGACTTCTCCTTTTTAATTGTTTTATCTGTGACGACCTGGACATTACCGCTGCCGCTGAGTTCTTCAGTGATAAGATTACCCTGAATGATGTCGCTGACCTGGATCCTGCCGTCCCGCTTCAGATACGGGCGGTTCGGAGCATCGGCGGTAATGGTGATATCTCCGGTTTTTACGGTATACACTGCGCTGTCGCCGCCAGCATAAGTGACGGCACCTTTTTTGTCCTTATTGGTAAGAAGTACCTGATTTTTGCAGACGATCCGCTCCAGATCCACACCGTCGGCGAGGGCGATCCGGGAAGGAGCGGTGTTTTCGGTCGGCTCCAGTGCAAAGGGATCGGCATCGGGATCATCTTCCGGTTTTACCGGAGCGGCGGAAGGTTCCGGAGCTGCTGCGATTGCCGGAGCGGCACCGGTAAATACGAACATATCCCGGCAGGAAAGGGTGTTGTTTTCCTCATGGATCGAGACATTTTTATGGAATTCGGATTGGTTTTTCAGCAGGTCGCTCATGGCATGTTCAGCTTTGAGGATCCGTTTCCGTGCCGCATCTTTGCCGGCACCCGGCAGGCTGGTCGCCACCACTTTGCCGTCGCAGGCGATCCGTGTCAGCTGCACATCACTGGCGGCGAACATTCCCGGAGTTTTGACGGTACCGGGGGCCAATTCGCGGAAATCAAGGGTCAGAAGTTCGGTTGACAGATCGCTCTGCTGATCTTTCATGGAAACTTTTCCTGATGCAATGACCTTGCTGAGGGTCTTGTCATTGGCACCTCTGCCGCCGAGCGCAACTCCGCCGGAAGCGGTGGTCATGCCGGATTTTTTCGAGAATGCGGAATCTTTGAGGAAAAGGTCAAGCCGGTCACAATTCAGCATATCGCCCTGATGATTTATCCGGACGTTATTGTAGAATACCAGTTTGTCGGCGGGGTAATCAAGTTCGGCACGTTGGGCGTTGAGAGTGCTGGGCAACTGTTTTTTTGCCTTTTTACCGGCAGCGGTGTTTTTCGGTTTACTGACAATGGATACGTTGCCGTCGCAGAATATCCGGTCAAGATCCTGGATCCCGCTTAACGGGGTGAATTCCTGATTTTTTCTGCCGGAATCTGACTGTTGTGCGACCGGCTTGAGGAATATCCGCATCCGGTGGCATTTTAAAACCGCATCGTTGTCGTTGACTTGGACATTGCCGGTGAAAATATTCAAATTGGCAATACCGTCAAAATCTGCCTGATCGGCAGTGATCGTACGCAGGGGGAGCCGTTTTTCGCCGGTTCCGGTGAATTCAGTTACGGTACAGCTGCCTTTGACGAACGCTTTGCGGGAAAAACGCAGAAGTTCAATGCGTTTACCGCAGAGGGTGTAGTTGTCCTGATTGAGCGAGGGCAGATCATCTTCACCTGTGAGGATGATCCTGCCGCTGTCGAATTCATATTCCAGTTGTTCGGCGCGGGCATACTGGGCGGCATTTCCGGAACGGATGTTTTCCGGACGGCGTTTCAGCAGTAC
>JAGBZM010000014.1 GCA_017628235.1 Lentisphaeria bacterium
CTTTACCGGATGGTTTTTTCCTTTCTCTGACGATCCATCCGCCTGAATAATATTTTCCCCAGAGAAAACCGGGGAACCGAAAATATCATAATATAATACAAAAAAAAGTCTTTTACAAGCAGACTGACAGGAAGTTGCGAATTATTTTTCCGTTTTTTGCAGAATTTACTTTCCCCCATCCCTCGGGAGAAACAGATTTATTCCGGCTGCGATTTTATTTCAAATGCATAAACGGATTTCGGAACAGATATTTTTGCCGATGACCAGATTCACTTTGTCCCGGATAAGATCGCAGGATGGTTTCAACTCAACCAGCAATGCGCTGTGACGCACTTTCAGGGTGAGGACATTATTCCGGAATGTCACCGGTTCACAAAAACGGGCAAAAGTGCTGCCGATGATCGACTCCCATTCCGAACGCAGACGGATCAATACGCCGTTTTCCGGGCGGTTTATTTTTTCCAGAATGTCGCATAGCAGAGAATCTATTCTGCGCGGCTGACAGGTATGTGCCGCAATTTCGTACTCTGCCGCACTCTCGCCATACCACTGAGCAAGCATCAAATACCGCCGCTTGCGGGCAGCCCTCCCCCGCTTCCCGGGCGGCAAAGAAGCTGAAATATCCCGCTGGTTACTCATATGTTTACCTTTGCTCCGGTCATATAAATCGGCAGCAGCAGGACATTTACAACTATTTTTGCCGGAGCGATCACACCGCCCCGGATGACATGTTTCAACCCTTTTCTTGCTTTATTGAAAGGCAGCCCGATGGTCAATTCTCCCAATCCCAACGGCAGATAAAGCACTTCAAAAGCCGCTTTTCCGATCTGCAAAATCCCTTTTCCGGTACTGACCAGCGACCGGATGACAAACGGCTTGGCCGCCTCTGCCACCTTCAATGCCACCGGAGCCAGAATCGCCATTGTTATCGGGTCGATCGCCCGCGCTTTGTACGGTACGGCAAACATCATACAGGATACGGCCAGTACCACCATCACACTCTTATTCATAACCAAAAAATCCCCGCGAATGTCTGTTTCTGAAATTTCATCATTTGAATACTATACCACCGGGGCAGTAAAATGTCAATTCAAATATTCAGAAATTTTATCAATCATCACATCCGAAGCCTCCGGATGCGCCAATTCTTTCATTTTCAGCCCCATTTTCTGCCACTTTTCCGGTTCAGTCAGACAACTGGAAATCAGCCCGGAAGCTTCTTCAACCGTCAACGCGCTGTTATCCACCAGTACCGCCGCCCCCTGATCGGCAAAATAACGGGCATTGTCCATCTGGTGCCCCTCGGCCGCATAAGGATACGGTATCAAAACCGCCGGTTTGCCGAAAAATGACAATTCAGCCAGCGTACTGCCGCCGGAACGGCTGAATACCACATCCGATGCCAGCATCAACTGAGCCATTTTATCAGTGGATTCCAGCAGCAGATACGGGAACTGCGCCTGCTGATAAACCGCCGCAGCTTCCGCTGTTTTACCTTTTCCGGCCAGATGGATCACCTGAAAATCCCCCGCTGTACCGGCAAATGCCTGCGGCAGCACCTGATTGAATACCGCCGCCCCCTGACTGCCGCCGGTAATCAGAAAAACCGGACGATCCGCCCGGAAATCCGCCTGAAATTCACGGTTTATTTCAGAAACCGCTTCCGCTTTATCCATAAAAGAACTTTTCAACAGTTCCGGCCGCAGCGGCATTCCGCACTCAAAAACCGGACAACGGCATTTATCACTGTTGACGGCCGGGAAAGCGGTTCCGGCGAACTCTGCCCGACGGCTGAAAAAACGATTGCCTTTACCGATACGGGCATTGCCGTCATGGAGAAAAAGCGGAACTTTACAGCTGATCCCGGCATACACCACCGGCAATGCGGCAAAAGATCCCATCCCCAGCATCGCCTGCGGAGCAAATTTGCGGATCTCCCGTTTCGCCGCCAGATATCCGCCGGACAACCCGCGTAAAAACCCCAGCGGATGACGGCGGTAATGCGGCATCGGCGGCAATGCCACCGCCGGAATATCATATTTCCGGGCGGTCTCACACTGTTTTGCCGCGTGAACTCCGGAAAGCAGCAGCAGAGCCATACCGCCGCGCTCCTGAAATCTCCGGGCAATACTCAATCCCGGAAAAAAGTGCCCTCCGGTACCACCGCAACTGATAACTATTTTTTGCAGTTCCATCTCTTTTTACGGCCCTTTCTCATCTTTTCAAACTGAAAAAACGTTTGAATTGCTGCCACAGTTTTTCCGGATAATCCGGTTCCCAGGCATCCATCGCGACCGATACCAGAAATCCGGTGGCTATCAGCGAACAAACCATATTACTCCCACCGTAACTGATGAATGGTGCCGGCATTCCTTTGGTGGGGAACATCCCCGAAACCACCCCCAGATTGATGATCGCCTGAAATAAAACTCCAATCGTCAAAGCGCATCCCAGCAGCATCCCCATCCGGTTGCGGGCAGACATTACGATCCGGAAAGCAAAAAATCCCCACAACGCATAGCATATTATCACCATCATCACCCCCAGATACCCCAGTTCTTCACCGATAATGGCGATAATGAAGTCCGTATGCGCTTCCGGCAGATAACTGGCTTTAAGCCGGCTGTTGGTCAATCCCAGACCGTGCCATGAACCGGAACCCAGAGCCATCAGTGAATTCCACAGCTGATAACCTCCGGCCCGCTGGTTGGCTTCCGGGTCCATGAATATTGTCATCCGTCCCCAGCGCATGGCGTCGAAATATTTGATGTAAATGACCGCCAGCGGCAATACGATCATGGGGATCAGGAAGTAACGCCACTTCAAATTACCGGCAAACATCGTAAAAAATGCCATCGCCGCCACCAGTACTGACGTACCCATATCATCTCCCCACAGGATAAGCAGCGTGATCGCTCCCACTCCGGCTCCGATCCCCCAGATCCCATATTTCCAGCGGGTAATATCATTGAATGTCCGCAAATATTCCGAACAGTAATTCGCCACGAACAAAGCTACTGCGATCTTCGCCAGTTCCGACGGCTGCAGCCGGAAACTGCCGACAATGATCCAGCGGTGCGCACCATTGATCTCCCGCGAAAAACGCGCCCAGATCAAAAGCAGCACACATGCCCCCAGCCACAGGATGCTTTTCCGGCAGAAAAAGCTGAATCCGCCCAGAAATGCCGCCAGGCCGGCGGCCCCGCCCACAATCATCCATAACAGCTGATTGCGGAAATAAGCCGCTGCCGCCGCAACATTGCTGCTGCTGGCAGAATAGAGCATGGTCAAACCGAATGCCGCCAGGATCATCGTCATCAGAATCAACCCCGCCGCCATACCGATGGTATTGGGCGGAGCAGACGGCATGGTCAACTCCTCCGGAAAACTGTTCCTGAACTGCTTCACAGGGCCACCATGCTGCCGGGCAGGATTTTTTTCAATCCGGTTTCTGCAGCCAACGCCGCCACATCCTCATCATCGACCGCCCATGCCGAAGAAATTTCGATTACCGCATCGATTTTTCCGTCCTCCCGGCGGGGGATCTCAACTCCGGCACACTCCAGACGGCGGGCATTGCGGGCCGAAATCATCTCCCGGCAGCTTTCTGCCGAATCCACCCCGGTGGCATTTTTGGTCGGGGCAAATACTTCCGCCCGGTCTCCCTCCAGGATCATCACCTTTTCCGCCAGCGGCAGAGCGTCAAAAATAAAAGATTCCAATTTCACCCCGTTTGGTTCAGCCGGAGAGACCGGTTCACCGGCAGCATTCAGACACGGGATTTTCTTATCCGCCCGGTGCCAGGGCAGCTGCAGTGTACCGCCGGAGGTGAGTTTTTCCACAAATTTACGCGAAAGCACGTGAATGGCCGGACTGCCGGCGACAAAAGCCAGCGAACCGTCCGGATTGCGCTTTTCGGCCAGTTCATCCGGCAGATCGCTGTATTCGATAATCATCGTCCGGCCGCCGGAAACACAGAAATTCCCCAGCTTTTCGCGGGAATTGGTCTTGCTTAACATGATCGCACTCATCTCGGAATTTTCCAACGCATGCAGCCCGATAAAAAGCGGATCAGCAACCGGAACCAACGGATTATCCACCTGAAAATAAGAGATGTATTCATTGCCGTCGGCAATCATCTTGTCCAAAGCTCCGGATTTGCGTAAAGCCAGCAGAGTGCCGCCGTGTCCATCCGGGGAGAGGGCCAGAGAATTTTTATCCGCCATCAGCAGCTTGCCGTCCGTACCGAATGCCGGCATGGTCCCCTGCGTAAAAAAGAAGACACTTTCACGCGGCAGACCGAAGTAGTTTTTGGCTTTGAAAAAACTCTCCGTTGCCTCACGGTTGATGGGACTGGTCATAATGTACCAGTTGACCTGCCGTCCATACTTTTCCGAAGTACGCGCCACCGCTCCGGCAAAATATTCAAAAAGAGTCCGGTTGCTGACCGGCCCGATGGGATAAGTTCCTTTGGGACCGTCAAATCCCAACCGGGTTCCCTGTCCGCCGGCGACGGTCAGACAGCAGACCTTTCCGGCGGCAAGCAACTCCACACCTTTTTCCCGGGCAGAAGCATAAAGTTTTTCCTGCGCTTCATCTACCGGTTTCAGCGGGAAAAACTGCGCCGGAGTCAAATCTTCCGGAATCTTAATTTCCGGACGTTTGATCACATAATCGACTGCCAGCTGCGGGATTTGCGCCCAATTGACCGCTGCCAGCTGTTCGCGGTAACTCTCTTTTTCCGGCACAGTCAATTCCTCCCAGTAACGCAGCAAATGTTCCTGCCCGGCACCGGTGATCGCTTTTTTCAGTTCATCATTCATCCTGTATTCTCCTGTTACGTACAACAATCAAGTTTTCTGTAAGAGAGGTAATATAACTTACCGGAGGCAAAATTTCCAGACCGGAAACAAAAAATCACCGTTATTTTTCTTTTCTATAAAATTTTTCAGTTTTTCCATCCGTTATATGGGCAGTTCGGAAGATGGATAGACACAGGTGTCAAAATCGAAACAGGAGGAAACAAGATGGATAATGAAGAAGTGAAAGTTGTTTCAGCTGCGGAAAATGCTGTTCCGGGAAAAGAGGAGAAAGCGGGCAAGTGCAAATGTGCCAATGATGCCAGAACTTTTCTCATCGCGCTTTTGACCTCGGTGATCGTTGTGCTTGCCTATCACGGCATCGTCCGGATGATGTGCTGCCCTTTGCGCCATGACTGCCGCAGCAGAGTGTGCGTAATGCAGTGGGAAAAATCCGGCAGATGTGATTTGCCGGAAAAAGATTTCCGCCGGTTTGAAAAACACCGCCGCTGTGACCGGGATGATTGCAGTAATCTCCGGCACCGGCACCATGAAAAACACCGGCAACGCCCCATACAACAGAAGCAGGCAGAATAACATCCGCCTGTTCTGTTCCAAACCACTCCGGGAAGTAACGCCCTTTGCTTCCCGGAGTTTCTTTTTTATTACGCTCTCAACTGCGGTGAAAAATCCGGCCGTCCGTCTCCATTGTACCGTGCGGCGACAGGTCAATATCACCGTGTAAGCGATCCCGGCAGAAGCTCACTTCTTTTCCGCCAGTTTCCGCCAGTTGGCCAGCAGAATATCTGCCGTTGACCGTGAATAACCGTTGCTGCGGGGCGTATCTTCATAACCTCCCCGTCCGTAATTCCAGCCGTTGGGGATGTAACCGCCGCCAAAACCCTTGCCGCCATTGTAATTGCCGTGCGAAGTGACCAGACAGAGGCGGTTTTTAAATATACTTTTTCTCAAAGCCAGACCGATCTCCACAAACGGTTCCGAAGGCAAGGAAGCGATCACGGCTGAATCACCGAATTTGATACAGGTGAGCAGAAACTCCGGTTTATCACTCTTTTGCGCCTGTTTGAGCAGATTGGCTGCAAAATATTTGAGTGCAAACGGAGTACCTTTGGCCAGATCTTCACTGGTAAGATCTTTGAGCGACTCCGGTCTGAAAACATCGATATCGGGATATTTTGCCACGATCTCTTCAGCTTCTGCGATTTCAGCCGGATCAATTTCGCGGGGTTTGCTTTTGACCTTGCGGGCGTGGCAGATGAGTCCTTTTCCGGAGACTGCTTCAAGTTTATCCCAATATTTGCGGATGGTTCCGGCATAACCGGTGCCGATGCGTTCAGCTTCGCCGTAACAGGTTTGATCCATGTCGGAAGTGACATCAAAATGGTTGATATTGCCCGATGCGCCGATCAGCGGCAGCACCATTGCTCCCGGAGCCATTTCCGGCTCAAGCGCACGACGCATAAAACCGGGCCAGTCGGCCGAAACTCCGCAGCCGCCGATAGTGTCTGTATGATTGACAATACTGGTTATCAGCACTTTGAGTCCGTCATCGGTTCTGATCGCAAGCATGGGAATCTGCGGATCGATTTCACCTTCCGGACGGAGGATATCCGGATTGAGTTTACCGGGATTGGTGAGAACTGTACCGTTTTTCATCCAGTAACGGCGGTTGAAAAGGAAGCGGTGATCCTGAGTCATCCCGGACAGCAATTCGCCGGGGCAAAGTTCACTGGCAGCTTCATCAAAGGCTTCTGCGGCTCTGGCAGCGGCAAACCGGATATACTCATCGCTGTTGGGATCAGCACCGGTATCCGGAGCTGTGTGAGTATGTGTGGCGCAAACCAGTATATTTTTCATCGGAAAATTTTTCAGATTAAGTTTGCGGATCTCCTTTTCCACCGCCTTGTAGAGACGGATATTCACACAAAGCAGGTCAAATTGGATGATCGCAGCGTACTCTCCGCCGCTTTTCATGGCGACGGCACGCACTTCAATGTCGTCAAGCACTTGGTCCCACATGCGTTTGTTAAAGTACCCGGCCAGTGAAACCGGAAGTTCCGGATTAATGTTTTTTCTGCCCAAACCGAATTTGATTTTCATTTTTATCTCACATCCTTTTCTTGAATTACAATCAACGCACAGCCGGGAAAAATCTCCCCGGCTGTGCGTGAATTTTATTTGCTTTAAGGTTATTTTACTCTTTGTCCTCTCCGACCTCGGCCTGATATTTGGCAATGATTTCACTTGCCACATTACCGGGGACCTGTTCATAACGCTCAAAGGTCATTTCAAATGAACCGCGCCCCTGGGTCATGCTCCGCAATTCAGTGGCATAACGGAACATTTCCGCCATCGGAACTTCTGCATGAACAATCTGCAACCCTTCATCAGCCGACATACCCAGTACCCGGCCGCGCTTGTGGTTGAGATCTCCGGTAATATCCCCCATGTAGGTATCCGGAATACTGATATCCACTTTCATTATCGGTTCAAGCAGAACCGGTTTTGCATTGGCAACTGCCTCTTTGAATGCAGCTCTGCCGGCAATTTTGAATGCCATTTCGTTGGAATCCACCGGGTGATATTTGCCGTCGTAAACAGAAACTTTTATTCTTTCCATACGGCAGCCGACCAACGGACCGGAGGTCATAACCTCCTGAATGCCTTTTTCAATGGCCGGGATAAAGTTTTTGGGAACCGTCCCGCCAACCACATCGTTGGTGAATTCGTAACCGGCATCATTATAAGCTATCCGCAGGAATACTTCGGCAAACTGGCCGGCTCCACCGGTCTGCTTCTTATGCCGGTAATGCCCCTCCCCGCTGGCGGTGATGGTTTCCCGGTACGGCACTTTGGGAGTGGAAAGCACTGCTTCGACTTTGAATTGCTCTTTCAACCGCCCGGCCACAATGGCCAGATGCTGATCGCCCATCCCGGAAAGGATGAATTCATGCGTTTCCTCGTTGCGGGAAAGGCGGACAGTCGGATCACATTCCGCGATCTTCTGCAAACCGGCAGCGATCTTCTCATCCTCACCGTTTTTTGCGGCGGTAACGGCATAAGACATGGTAGCACCGGGGAATTCGATACCCGGCAGCGATTTACAGCCGGAATTGGCCGCGACAGTATCACCGATCTTGGTATTTTTCAACTTGGCTACCGCAAAAATCGTTCCCGGCCCGGCTTCGGTGATCGGAGTCTGGCTCTTGCCATTCATCATCAGCAGCTGTCCGAAACGCTCTTTGTGCTGTTCGGTGATATTGTAAACATCGCTGTCAGCTTTGAATGTACCGGTAACTGTACGGATAAAAGCCAGCTGTCCGCTGAAAAGATCGTTGACACTTTTAAATACCACCCCGTAAGCATCACCGGATTCGACGATCTCTTCCGGTCCGCCGGGAAGCGGCACATATTCCAGAGGAGTCGGGAAGAAGTCCACGATCGTATCCAAAAGTTCTTTCAATCCGATCTCCTTGACTGCACTGGCGGCAAATACCGGGATCGTATTACCGGCCCGGATGCTGGTACGCAAACCTTTACGGATCTCATCATCGGTCAGCTCTCCGCCGTCAAGGAAACGCTCCATGAGTTCTTCATCAGTTTCCGCAATGGCATCCATCCACAGCGCGCGGCACTCGGCCACATCATCAGCGATATCAGCCGGAATATCCTTATCAAAGAGGACATTGACCACGCGGGAAAATTCCGCATTTTTACCGACCGGCCAGTAAAGCGGGATGATCACGTTTTTACCGTGATTTTTCCGCATCACTTCCAAAGTGGCCTTGAAGTCGGCCCGATCCTTGTCCAGACGGTTGACCAGACCGAAGCGGGGTATCCGCCGCTGCTTGGCGATCTTCCATGCCCGGGCGGTTCCGATTTGCGGACCATCGATGGCATCAATGACCACCACAGCGGCATCAGAAGCGCGGATCGCTCCGACGACCTGACCGACAAATTCACCGTATCCCGGAGTATCTGTGAAAAAGAGTTTGGTGTCGCGCCAGCTGCAGTTGAGCAATGAAGCGTAAATACTTGATTGCTTGGCTTGTTCCTCTACCATGAAATCGCTTATTGTGTTGCGGTTCTCCACCGTTCCGGCGCGCTGAATGGCTCCGGTCAGTCGGAGGATTTGTTCGCAGAGGGTGGTTTTGCCGCTGCCGGAGTGACCGGCAACTACGAAATTTCGGGTGTTGGCAGCATTGGACATCAAAATCTCCTTTCATTTTATTGGATGGATTTGACTCAAAAAAACCAATCTGAAAGTTACAATAGCAGTTTCTTCAATCCTTGTCAAGTATTTTTTACAAAAATATTCAGATTTTTTTCATAATTGCCTCTTAAATCAATGCAGGCAACTTTACAAAGCCCGGTATTTTTCTGTTGTTTCCAGACGTAAAAAAATCGCAAAAAAACGGTATGCGCCTTGAAAAATTTTTTCAAAACATGTATTTTAACTGAGAGTATACTTCAAGGAGCAAAAAAATGAAGAATTTTCCCGTTCTGCCGGATTATCCGGTCATCGATGCCCATATGCATCCTTACATTGCCGCTGACCGTAATTTTGCTTTCAAAGTGCCGGAAAATTTTACAGACTTTTTCGCAGTACAGCAGGCTGCCGGGATCAGACTTTCCTGCGGGACATTCAATGAAACCGGGGCGGGCAAATCCCCGGAACGTCTGAAAGAGTGCAACCGAAAAGTGCTGGAAATCAACCATCTCCATCCGGAAAATTTTTATCCCGGAGTAAATGTTTCTCCGCTGTTGCCGGAACTTTCATGTGAATTGATCGAAAATTTCCACCGCCGGGGATTCCGCTGGATAGGTGAATTGGCCTGGTATGTCATGGGGTATGAAAAATATTTCCTGCCGGGCATGAAAGAGATCTGCGCGCTGGCCGGTGAATTGGAGATGACGGTCAATCTCCATCCATCTTCCCTTGAAGATCTCGATGAATTGCTGACCGCATTCCCCGGGACCTGGTTTGTCATTGCCCATCCGGAAAGCACCTATGGCATCAGCGGCACCTACACTCTGGCGCAGAAGCATAAAAATATGTTCATCGACCTGTCCGGTTCCGGACTGTTCCGGATGGGAATGCTCCGCAAAGGAGTGGATATCATGGGGGCGGAAAGGATACTTTTCGGTACGGACTATCCCATCTGCAATCCGGCGATGAATGTCGCCGGGGTTCTCTTTGAAGAACTTTCCGAAACAGAACAGAAAATGATCCTGCATGACAATTTCCTCAATCTGACCGGTTTCACCTGCGGCAGGTAACTCCCCCTGAAAATGCTTCAATTCCGGCATATTTCAAAGGCTTCCGGGCCGTTTTGATCACACACACGTGATAAAAATTAACAAAATGTGATAATTTCTAACACCCGGCATTTGTAAAACAGCCGTACCGAGTGTATATTATAATATGCATTTGGGGATTCAGGAAAAAATGGAGTTTCCGCATCATGACGGAAAGACGCGAAGCTATCTTAAAATTTATTGAAACCAAAGGTGAAGTTTCCATTGGAGAATTGGCCTCTTACTTCACCTCCTGGAGCGAAATGACCCTGCGCCGCGATCTGGCCGCCCTCGAACAGATGCATAAAATTATTCTCACCCGGGGCGGAGCGCGTTCCATCCCCTCCCGCTACGGTCTGCATGAAGATATCTACAGTGCCCGGGAGCAGCTCAACGACGATGCCAAGCAGCTTATTGCCGCCAAAGCGGTGGAGCTGGTCGAGCCGGATACCGGCATTTTCATTGATTCAGGTACCACTGCAATGGCTCTGGCCCGGAGATTGCCTGACTGCCATCTGGCGGTCATCACTGCGGCCCCGAATATCGCACTGGAAATCGCCATGAGAAAAGCCAAACCGTCGATCATCATGCTGGGCGGCACTCTCTGCCGCGACGAAATCGCGGTGGCCGATCCGGAGGTATTGACTCATTTGGAACATCTCAATATTGATACCGCATTCATGGCAGCTTCCGGTTATGATGAAAAAGGCGGATTCACCGTCGGCAATCAGCTGGGAGCAATGCTCAAGCGGGCGGTAGTCAAGCGGGCCAGAAAAGTGGTCATGATGCTTGATTCATCAAAAATCGGCACGCTGCTGCCATTCACCTTTGCCAAAATGGAAGATGTGGATGTGCTGGTCGGTGACGGCAATATTTCAGAAACAATTATCAAACAATCATCTAAAGTCTTATAAAACTGCAACCAAGGAGAAAACAAAATGGCAGATTTTATTCTGATGCCCCAGATGGGCGTTTCCGAAGAGAGCGCGCTACTCTCTGAATGGAAAGTCAAAGAAGGCGACGTGATCAAACTGGAACAGCCGATTTTCGGACTGGAAACCGGTAAATCATCCTTCGAGGAACTGGCCAAATACGAAGGTACTCTTTTGAAGATCCTCGTTCCCGCCGGTGAAGAAGTGGCCGTCGGTGCCCCCGTC
>JAGBZM010000015.1 GCA_017628235.1 Lentisphaeria bacterium
AAATGGTCGGGGTGGGGGGAGTCGAACCCCCGACATCTTGCTCCCAAAGCAAGCGCGCTAGCCACTGCGCTACACCCCGCTGACGGTTCATGTTTTATAAAATACTCCCGGTTTGACATTTATTCAAGGGATAATCACGGTAAAAGGCTTGATTTTTCCGTTCAAGAATTTATTTTGTACCACAATAGAGGAGAATTGCCGGAGCAAATTCAGGCACGGTGCCCTGCCCGGCAGCCAAAAGGAGAGGAGAAAGCAAAATGAATCTGTTGGCCAAACGCGAACACGAAGTTCCCGCCGCATTGGAAAAAGTTTTTCCCGGCGTGGATGAACTTGTCCGGACCATGTTCGGACGAATGATCGAACCGGGTTCCGGTCTGCTCCGGGGATCGGTATTCGATTCCAGATGGGAAACCGAAGTTCACGAAAAAGAGGTCGTTGTAAAGATTTCCTGCCCGGGATGCAAAAACAGTGAATTCGATCTGGGAATCGTCGGTGACTTTCTTAATTTCAAAGTCCGCCACTGCGAAGAAACAGAATCCACCGGCAAGAATAAACACTATGTCTTCCGGGAGCGTTCATGCGCCGAATACGAAGACAGCATCAAACTGCCGGTGCCAGTCAAAGGAGCAGAAGCCAAAGCCCAATACCGCGACGGTGTGATCTGCGTGACCATCCCGCGCGATATGCAGAAACCGGAACCGGCCAAAACAATCAAAGTCCACTGCGAAAAGTAAAACTTCAGGGAGAATAATCATGTCTGAATCCAAAGAAAAAAATACCGCTGCCAAAACTCCGGAAAAATGCGAATGCATCACCATCCGTCCGGCCGCCGATGTCACCGATGAATATGACGGCATGGAAATAACCTTTGAATTGCCCGGAGTATCTGCCGATAATGTGGAGTTGGAAGTAAAAAACCGCCTGCTGACCCTTAAAGCCAAAAGTTCCCTGCACCGCCGGGGCATGGCGATCGTCTACAAGCGGGCATTTTATCTGTCCGATGCGGTCGATGCCGATAATATTTCCGCCCGGATCAGTGACGGTATATTGACGTTGTTTCTGCCGAAATCAGAGAGCGCGAAAACTCATAAAATCGCGGTCGAATAACCGAAGCTGATGGTGAAATGCACCGTTTGCAGCGGAATTTTCCGTCAGGTGCATTTCACAACTTGCTTGCTGCTCCCAGCAGACAAGCCAGATGCCGGTATCCCGGATCAGCAGTTAAAATTTTCGCAGAAAAACGCATGGTATACATTTGAGCGAAAAGATCAAGACGGTGACTGCAGTTGAACCAGAACCCCTTGGGAAGCTGCTTATGACAGGCTTCAAGCGTACCGGCTGCTGCCGGATACATCCCGCAGATGACCACGATCCCGCCGTCACTTATCCAGCCTTTCATACCGGAAAAAAATTCCGGCATGATGACACCGTCCGGGCCGGGAAAAACGGACAGCAGCCGGGGATGATTGAATAATCCGGTAATGCCGCCGGTCAATTCATCGGCGTGACAGGGCAGCCGCAATTCCGGCATAAGATCGCAGCATTCTGCTCCGGCGGCAGCAGCAGTTACTTCACAACTGCCGGCAAAAGAGATGATTTGCGGTATCCCTGCTGCTTTAAGCAGGATATGATCTTTTACTGATCTTTTGAATAACACCGCTGCCCCGGCGTGAAACTGCCGCACCATCCGGAATTCGTCCCGGCTCCACCAGCTGGCAGACTTCATCAGCGGCACGATTCCGTCAACCATCGGCAATGCCCGGAAAAGCTGGTTGAATTTTCCCGGAGAAATTACAAACAATCCGCAATACTCCGGAATTATTCTCTTCAATCCCAGCAATGCCGGCAGAGCCGCCACCGCCCCCGGAAAAGTGTCCGGCATCCGGACGATGAGACCATTGCGGAATTTTCTGATATTACTCATTTTCGATCCAAAGAAAAAATTTTTCACGATACAAGCTATAAGATATCACCGCAATATGATTTTTTCAAAACTTTGTTACATCTATTTTGCGAAAAAATATCTTTTAAACTTGAAAATTCACCATTTGCAAAGTCTATTATATAAGTGACATATTTTTTTAGAACGACCAGAACGGCCGGATCGGTGAATTAATTACGGAAAATGCATAAAAAAAGGCAGAATTAATGAGCACACAATTTCTTGCGAGAATGTTTTCAGCCTACATCGGCATCGACTTGGGAACCGCAAACTGTCTGGTCTTTGTCAGAGATCAGGGGGTCGTTCTCAATGAACCGTCGGTGGTGGCGATCAAAGTCAACACCAAAGAGGTTCTTGCCGTCGGCAGCGATGCAAAAGAGATGCTTGGTAAAACCCCGGTGAATATCAACGCGATCCGCCCGATGAAAGATGGCGTAATCGCCAATTACGAAGTTACCGAAGATATGCTGCGTTACTTCATTCAGCGGGCCATACATACCGTCCCCTGGCTGAAACGGCTGCTGCGCCCCCGGGTGCTGATCGCCGTGCCGTCCGGAATCACTGAAGTTGAACGCCGTGCAGTCATGGACAGTGCCAAACACGCCGGTGCCGGTGAAGTCGTGCTGGTCGAGGAACCGATGGCAGCCGCCGTAGGTGTCGGATTGCCAGTGGCTGAAGCAGCCGGCAGCATGATCGTGGATATCGGCGGCGGAACCACCGAAGTGGCAGTGATTTCCCTCTCCGGTATCGCCTGCGCCAAAAGCGTCCGGGTCGGAGGAGACATTTTGGATCAGGCCATTATCCAGCACCTTAAAAAAGAGTACAACATGCAGATCGGTGAACTTACCGCCGAGCAGGTCAAAATCAATATCGGCAGTGCTTATCCGGTCCGGGATGAGGAATGCATGGATGTCAAAGGACTGGATATGATCGCCCACATTCCCAAAACCGTAAAGGTGAATGCCGCTGAAATCCGCAAAGCTCTGCAAAGTCCGATATCCAGTATCCTTGAAGCGGTCCGGGCCACACTCGACTGCTGCAAACCGGACTTGGCAGCCGACCTGCTTGACCGGGGGATCATGCTGGCTGGCGGAGGAGCGAAGTTGGCCGGTCTGGATAAACTTCTGACCGAAGAGACCGGTCTGCCGGTCTTCGTCTCCGAAGAACCGCTGAATGCAGTAGTAAATGGGACCGGTGTGATGCTTCAGGAAAACAGCATCTGGTCTGCTTAACCTTATTTTAAGAAATATAAAAACTGTAAAATGAAAATTTCTTTGGATTCTTTGCGCCCGGTGGAAATTTCCGACCGGATCCGTTTCAATGCGGAGTTGGATAAAATGGCAAGCCAGAGCTGTGAAGCCTGCTTCCCCAATATTTTCATGTATCGTGAACCCTACGGTATCGAATTTGCCGATATTGCCGGCAGACTGGTGGTCTTTGAACGTGCCACCCGGACAATCCATTATCCCCTGGGAGATAAAACCGATCCGGAACTGCTCTACAATATCAGCAAGGCGTTTGCCGATGCCGGATTGACTGACGGCGGGATCTACGATGTGCCGGAATCATTTTTGGATGATTATCCGGATTGTGACCGGTTCTTTGAATTGGAATATGATGAAGGAGCAATCGATTATCTCTTTTCCGTAGAAAAGATCGCTACATTCACCGGACCGAAACTGCGGAAAAAACACAATCTGGTAAAACAGTTTCAAGCCAACTGGCCCTATGCGGAAGTCCGCAAGATCACCGCTGAAAATATCCATGTCGCTGCCAAACTGGCCAGCGATCTGAATTCCCGTCTGGAACAGTGTGAATTTCTTGACGAAGAGGCTCTGGCTCTGAAAAGTGCCTGGGAACATTTTGATGAACTGGGATTGTCCGGTATTCTGCTTTATGCCGAACCCGGATATCCGGCCGGATTGTCAGTTTACAGTGTCCTGCCGGAATCAGAAACAGTGGATATCCATTTCGAAAAGGCCGACCACGCAGTAAAAGGAGCTTCCCAGACTTTGACCTGGCAGCTGGCTATCGCACTGCGCGGCAAGGCGAAATTCATGAACCGCGAACAGGATATGAATGAAGAAACCTTGCGTCATGCCAAGCGTTCACTTGATCCGGAGCGTTTCTTCAAGCGTTATTTCCTGCGTAATATAAAGTAAAAACGCATTATGAAAAAAAGACAACAGGATCCATCAGCAAGATGTTCCGGTTGTCTTTTTTTGTCAACAAATCAATAAATCTGAGGATACATGAATCATGTCTGAAAAATCAGTAAACTTCTCCTATTACTTTGACTGGAATTATTATCCGGATGCACTTCTGGCCAGCGGTTTTGCCCAGTGCCGGGATCTTGGGATCGATAATCTGGTATTCACCGACGGCTGGATATCGCGGATACTGCGGGAACCGCAATTCGCTGCGACATTGAAGCGGCGTTGTACCAGCGGCATTAAATTTGCCGATATGCATGCTCCGTACGGTGAATGTTTCGACCTTGCCGCCACCGGAGTTGAACGGCGCAACGATATGATAAAAGATCACATCCGGGCTCTGGGTTATGCGTCAGATTTCGGCTGCCGTACTTATACCATCCATGTCGGAGCATTTGACAGCGTTTACTTTGCCACCCCAAATGAAGTTCTCCGTCCGCTGGCTCTGGCTTCTCTGGAAAAATTGATTCCCTACGCCGAAAAATATGATATCGCCATCGCCGTGGAAAATGCCTTTGAACGCTCCAATACTCCTTTTGAAGTGATGTACTATGTAAATTACTTCAATCACCCGTTGGTGGGTTGCTGTTTTGACAGCGGCCATGCCAACGTGATGGCGGCTGCGCCGGGCAAAGACGGCAATATGTACGATGCTTTTATGCGTAACACAACCTGGGGCGGGAAAGTGGAGTTGTGTGACAATGCGTTTGAATTGATGGCAGCAAAAATCGTCACCTGCCACCTGCACGATAACAACGGCTATTCCGATCAGCATCAGCTTCCGGATAACGGCACGATCAACTGGCCGGAACTGGCAGCCAAACTTCCTTCTCAGACTCCGTGTTTGAGATCACTGCAGACTGAAGCAAAAGTTTTCTCAGACGGCAATTCCTTTTCCGAAGTGGTGAAAAGATACCGTAAATACTTCCCTGAATTGGCGTAATACAGCAAAGGATCATACATCATGGCGTTTTTGGAGTGTCGTTTTTTTTCAGCCGTTCTGGGCAGAGCTGTAAGCATGAATGCAATCATTCCGCAGAATAAGGATAAAAAGGATTTGAAAATCCTCTATCTGCTGCATGGTTTAAGCGATGATGCCTCAATATGGTTCCGCCGGACATCGATAGAGCGTTATACGGATGCTTACAATATGCTGGTGATCATGCCGGATGGCGGCAGAAGTTTTTATACCGATGCCATCGCGGGGGATAATTACTGGACATTCATCTCCCGCGAATTGCCGGAGGTGGTGAAAGACATTTTCAATGTGACGCCGGTCAGAGAAAATTCATACGCCGCCGGATTGTCGATGGGTGGTTACGGAGCATTGAAACTGGCTCTGCGGACACCGGAAAACTTTACTGCGGCGGCCGGATTATCCAGTGCCACAGACATCAAAGCCCGCTTCCGGGCAGCGGATTCAGCGTCATGGCGGCCGGAATTAAAGCGCATATTCGGCAGCAGCAAACAGTTGGCCGCCCGGGATAATGACCTTTTCGTTCTGGCGGAAAAAGCCGTTGCCTCCGGCAAAAAGCTTCCGAAAATCCTCTCCATCTGCGGGGATGAGGACTTTATGATCCGCGACAACCGCCGGTTCAACAAGTTTATGAAAGACACCGGATATCCGGAATTTTACTCTTACGAGCGTCCCGGAGTTCACAACTGGATATTTTGGGACAGATATATTCAGGATGTCCTGAAGTTTTTCCACGATAATACTCTTCCGGAATAAGCATCATGACCCTGCGGCAGACAATTCTCCCCGGCCAGGTACAATTTTTCACCGGAGAAACGGTAACTTTCCGACTTTCCGGAGTTACGGAAAATGTACGCGGCAAGGCGATATTGCGAACCAACATCGGTGGCGGTGCCGCCAAAATTGATGAACAGCTGGAAAAAAGTCTTTTCAACCGCACTCCCAAAGGCAGTGATTGGCATGATCTGGATATGCACGCTGCCGGAGCCGGAGTCTATCAACTGACATTGCCGTTGACGGAAGTCGGAATATTTGAAGCGAAGTGCTGTTTTCTGCCGGCAGACGGTTCTCCTGCCCGCTGGCCGCAGGGGGGAAATTTCGTACTGAAAGTTTCAGGTAATGCCAATGTGGATTCCAACGGGATCTACTGCTGTTTTGTCCGGCAATTCGGCCAGTGGATGTATCTGCCGCATTCACCGCAGCTGCCGGATTTTTCTGTTCTGGATGCCGGAGGTTTCACCGTTGTGCCGCCATCCGGCACTTTCCGCAATGTAATAAAACAACTGGATCATATTTTTGACACGCTCAACTGCCGGATACTGCAGCTGCTCCCCATCCATCCGACTCCGATGGCTTACGGAAAAATGGGGCGTTACGGCAGTCCGTTTGCCGCGATGGACTATTTTGCCGTCGATCCGGCTTTGGCGGATTTTGACACCAAAGCCTCTCCAATGGAACAATTTATCGAATTGATCGATGCTGTCCACGCCAGAGGCGGCAGAATATTTATGGATATGCCGGTCAATCACACCGGTTGGTCTTCAAAACTGCAGAATGAGCATCCTGACTATTTTCTCCGTAAAGATGATGGTGAATTTATCAGTCCCGGTGCCTGGGGAGTAACCTGGGCCGATCTGTGCCAGCTGGACTACCGGAAAAAAGCGGTTTATGAATTGATGGCCAAAGTTTTTCTTTTCTGGTGCCGCAAAAAAGTCGATGGATTCCGTTGTGATGCCGGTTACATGGTTCCGCCGGAAGCGTGGGAATACATTCTGGCCAAAGTCCGCCGGGAGTTCCCGGAAACCACTTTTTTACTCGAAGGACTGGGCGGCCCAATCCCGGTTCAGAAAAAGCTTCTGGAAAAAACCGGACTGGACTGGGGATATTCTGAATTGTTCCAGAACTACAACCGGGACGACATCTGCAACTACTATCCGGGAATGACAGAATCGGTAAAAAATGGCGGCATTCTGGTCAATTTTGCCGAAACTCATGACAATCAGCGGCTGGCCGCCGGAGGCAATAAAATTTATGCCAAACTGCGTTTTCTGGTCAATGCTCTGCTCTCTGTCAACGGGACATTCGGTTTTGCCAACGGGGCTGAATTTTTTGCAGAAGAGAAGATCGATGTCCACCAGTGCGGAGCTTTGAATTTTGCAGCAGTGGATAACCTCTGTCCACTGATCGGCAGATTGAATTCTATCCTGGCTCTCCATCCGGCATTTTCCCGGGATGCAGAAGTCAAACTCATCCAGCACGGTCCGGGCAATGTGATCGCGGCTCTGCGTACCGGAGAGAATATTCCGGAACTGCTGATTTTGCTGAATCTTGACTGCAGCAACTCTTCCGGAGTATATTTCCCGTCGATGCCCTACCCCCGGGGGACAGACCTGCTCACCGGCAGAGAGGTATTTCTGCAGGATCTGCCGGATGGTCAGCAAACCGTGACACTGGCAGCCGGAGAAGGGTTGTGTTTGAGTTTTGAACCGTTTGCCATACCGGAAAAATTACCGTTGCGTACCGGCAAGCGGGAAAAATTGATGGCGGCAGCGATGGCCCAGAAAGCAGCTTTGAATTTCACTACTCTCTCCCGGGCCGCCGATGCTGACGGCAATGCTATGTTGGCAGACCCGGAAAAATTTGCCGGACAGCTCTCCGGCATTTTCCCCCCGCCGGTTACTCACTGGTACTATCCCCGGGACTCTCACCGGGAGGTCATGGCCGCACCGGGAGATCTGCTTTTGATCCACTGTGAAGAACCCTTTGCCATACAATTGACCGATGACCGGAGCGTTATCTGCCGCCAGGAAAGTTTGCGCCGGAATAACGGGCAGTATTTTTCCCTGCTGCCGCTTCCCCGCTGCCGCAAAAAAGAACCGGAATACTGCACTCTGGATATCACGGTTTACAGCACTGACGGAATAAAAAAATCTTCCGGCAAAATAATGCTGCTGCCGGAAAGCGATAAGCGTATGGTCAAATTGTCCGGCAAGTGGAATGAAGCGGCAAATTGTGCTGTTTTCGGCAGCAACAGCAACTCTTCCTACGCCATGTTCAGTGCCCAGTGGGGTACTCTTACCGGCAAATATGATGCCATCCTCGCGGTAAACGGAGCCAAAGGTTATCCGGCAGACCGTTATGTCATGTTCACCCGCTGCCGGGCGTGGCTGATGGTTGACGGGTATTCCCGGGAATTGACCGCCCGCAGTCTGGAAAACTTCAGTGCCCATCCGGGCAACCGGGCCAAATGGGAATTTTTGATGCCGGACGGCCGGGGCGGCAGATGCCGGCTGACAGTGGAATTCCGTATGGCATCAGACCGGGATATGATCGAATTCAAATTCCGGCGGGAACTCCGCCCGGACGGAGTGTATCCGGAAGCACAGCTTATCATCCGTCCGGATCTGGAAGACCGGGTAAATCATTCTGTCACCCGGGCATATGACGGTCCGGAACACCTTTTCCCGGCCGCAGTAACAACATTCAGCAACGGTTTCAATTTTCAGCCGGAAAAAAGAAATTTGAATATGCAGACCTCTGCCGGAACTTTTCACTATGAACCCCAGTGGTACTATCAGGCGGATCTGCCGCAGGAACGTTACTACGGCATGGCGGATAAAACTGATCTTTTCAGCCCCGGATACTTTGCCGTAATGCTGGTCCCCGGTGAAAACGTAACCTTGACCGCCTCGGCGGAAAATGATTTGAGCCTGCCCGCCACCATGCCTCCGGCGGAATTTCCGGAAGTTTGTTCCCCCGGCGATCTGGCAGTCGATGCTCTTGAACGTTTTGTGGTACACCGGGATGGATTAAGTACGATTATTGCCGGTTATCCCTGGTTCATGGATTGGGGACGGGACACCCTGATCGTTTTGCGCGGTCTGGTCGCATTCCCGGAATTTCAACAGCGTTCAAGTGAAATAATCCGCCGGTTTGCCGCTTTTGAAAAATCAGGCACCATTCCCAATATGATTTGCGGCGGCAATGATTCCAACCGGGACACCTCCGATGCGCCGCTGTACCTGATACTTGCGGTACGTGATTATATTGCCGCCACCGGCGACCGGGATTTTCTCCGAACCGACTGCGGCGGCAGAACATTGGATACGATTCTGCATTCGATCATCCATCACTACCGTCACGGTACACCCAACGGCATTGTGATGGATCAGGATTCCGCATTGATCTTCAGTCCGTCACACTTCAGTTGGATGGACACCAACTATCCTGCCGGAACTCCGCGCGAAGGATATCCGGTAGAGATCCAGTCACTCTGGTTCGCCGCACTGACCTTTCTCGGAGAAAATGAGTTGGCGCAAAAGGTAAAAAACAGCATTGAGAAATTCTATTTTTCCGGAGATCACATCGCGGACTGTCTCCATGCCGTCCCCGGTACTCCGGCGAACCGGGCGACCCCCGATGATCACTTGCGCTGCAATATCCTCACGGCAGTGACCTGCGGGGCGGTCAGCGATCCGGCCAAACAGCAGCAGATCATTGATGCCGCCGGGAAATTACTGATTCCCGGAGCGATCCGGACTTTGGACGATGCCGGAGTAAAATATGCTCTGCCTGTCCGTCACAACGGCAATTTACTCAATGATCCGTCCCATCCCTACCGGGGATATTACAACGGCCCGGAAGATACTTCACGCAAAGTGGCATATCACAACGGTACCGCCTGGTGCTGGCCGTTTCCGGCATACTGTGAAGCACTTGCCATTGCCGGAGGAGCCAAATCCCGTAAACGGGCATTGGCACTGCTGCTGTCTGCCATCCGGTGGATGGAACAGGGGGTGATCGGAGAACTGCCGGAAGTTCTTGATGGCGACATGCCTCACCGCAACGGCGGGTGTCTGGCGCAAGCCTGGAGCGTTTCTGAATTTTACCGGGTCCTGAAACTGCTGAAAAGGAGTTGATTTCCATGCGGATATTGCTCAAAGGATTCACTACTGACGGAACTTACGAACCGGTACGGCAAGCTGTTCTGGTGGAAAATGCCCGAATCACCGCTGTGGAAAAGGATATTTACGGCAGCAGTGCCGCTGACCGTACCTACTCTTTCCGGGATGAGATCATTTCCCCCGGCTTTATCGATGTACACGGCCACAGTGACATGTCCGCCCCGGCGGCTCCGGAAGCCGAGAGCAAACATTTTCAGGGCGTAACTTCCGAAATCACCGGAAATTGCGGCTTATCGGCCTTCCCGGTGACTGAAAAAAATCGCGATCACCTCCGGGAACTTTATGCCGATTACGGTCTGGATATCGAATGGAAGGATTTTGCCGGATACCGGAATTTTCTGACCGGTAAAAATATCCGCCTGCGACTCTTTTCTCTCTGCGGACACAATACGCTGCGGGCGGCTGTTGCCGGATATGAACAAAAAGAACTTTCCGGCCGGGAACTGGAAAAAATGCAAACCATGCTGGATGAACAGCTGACCGCCGGAGCTGTCGGAATGTCGGCGGGGTTGCTCTATACTCCCGGATGTTTCTCGGATGCCGGAGAAACAATCAAACTGATGAAAACAATAGCCCGGCATGATAAAGTTTATGCCATTCACCTGCGCAGCGAAGGTGATGAATTGTTGGAAAGTCTGCTTGAAACTTTGACCAATGCCCGGAAAGCCGGATTGAAAAAAGTGGAAATAAGCCATCTGAAAACCGCCGGTAAAAACAACTGGCACAAACTGCCGGCGGTCATGGAGATGATCGAACGTTTCCGCGACGGCGGCATGGATGTCAGATTTGACCGTTACCCTTATACCGAAAGCCAGACCATGTTGAGTGTGATCCTGCCCCCGCCTTTTGACCGGATGCCGGACCGGGAAATTTCCCGCTATTTACAGGAAATTCCGGAAGCAGCTGACCTTATCCGGCACTCTCTGGCTGAACGCAGTGAGAGTGATTGGGAACGCTGGCGGATAACCGGAACCACTCATCCATACTGGAAAAATTTTATCGGCCGGAAGTATACTCAACTGCCGGGTGACCGGATCCAGGCAGTAGTGGATCAATTAAGTTTTGATGCAAATACCGCCACGATCGGCGCCGCCGGAATGTCCGGAGAAAATATGCTGAAAATCATCACCTCTTCATGGTGTATGCCGGGAAGTGACGGTTTTGCCTTGAACCGGGACAGCTCTTTCGGCAACCGTCATCCCAGATCATTCGGGGCGGTGGCCGGATTTCTGCGTCTGCAGCTGGATGCCGGAATTCCGATTGCCCGGAGTGTCAAAGCCGCCGCCTCTGCCCCGGCGGAATTTTTCTCACTTCCGGATGTCGGCACGCTGCAGCCGGGAAAGAAGGCGGACATCACCGTTTTTTCGCCGGATTCGATCGACTGCCGCGCCGACTTCTCCGATCCGCGCCGCCCGGCGGAAGGGATCAATTTGACCATGATCGACGGCAAAATCACTCACTTTTGAGCAGAATCCAGAAACTTCACACTCTTCAAAAGCAGCTTTACCGCCGGTGACGGTTTGGAGATTTTCTTCAATTTCTCCAATTCAAGATTGACACTTACCCATTCGGCCGGAATCACCGCGCCGGCACTCTGCTGGGCGGCCCGTACCGCATTTTCATCATCCTTTTCCGCCAGAGCGATCAAGGCGCGTACCACCATCGCGTTACGGCTGGGAGTGTTGAATTCAAGTGTCTCTTTGG
>JAGBZM010000016.1 GCA_017628235.1 Lentisphaeria bacterium
CTCTGCCACACAGGAAGTTTTTGTGGATACCTGCTGGCGGGAACAAGCTCTCTGGACACGGGATGCAGCGGTTTCCGGTCCGGCATCATTTTATCTTTTCGGCGATCTGGCGGTGTGGAAAGAGTCTCTGCGCCTGATCGGGGAAAATATATCCGCAGACGGAATACCTGCGGCAGTAGTTCCGGCAGGGGTTTCCCATCTTGTTCTGGTAGATCAGACTTTTTGCTGGATAAATTCTCTGGAACAATATTTTATGATTTCCGGAGATGAAAATTTTATCCGGGAAATGCATCTGCCGGTAATGAATTTCCTTCGGCTCATGCGGCAATTTACTACTGAACAAGGATTATTCGCGCCCCCTTTATGGTCATGGCATTTTATTGACTGGGCGGAAGTTGATCTCCGCCCATGGTCGCTGGCGATCAATGCGATGCTTTATTCAGCTCTGATTTCAGCGGAAAGACTTTCCGGTTCATCAGAAAATGACGGAAAATTCCTGTCGGAATTCCGTGAACTTTCCCAATGTGGACTGTCATATTTCTGGGATGAGGAAAAAGGATATTACCGAAATCATCTGGATGGAGCTGCTCCGGAATTGATCGAAACCGTCTTTTTCCGGAGTGAAAACAATTGTCCGAATGCCTTGCCGGTTCACGGCAATGCCTTACTTCTGGCACATGGACTTTTCCCGGAAAAATACCGCTGTGCTGCCGCCGGAAAACTTGCGAAGTGGCTTTTGCCTGCTGACCAAAGTATCGCAAAATTCGGAACGAGCTGGTTTACCATTATTACCAAAGCACTTTTTGAAAATGGTCAATCTTCTGCGGCATGGGAATTGCTGTATGAAAGATATGGTTCGGCAATAAAAGAAAATTCCCGGACCTTCGGAGAAAAATTCCCTTTCGGGCAATTCAATTCAGCACACGGTTGGAGTACGGGGATCGCAGAAATTTTATTTTCAACGGTATGGGGCATCAAGATCATCGCCCCCGGATTCCGCAAGATATCCATTGCTCCGGTAAAAGCTCTTCCGGACGGCGAAGTCAAACTTCATACACCGGGCGGTGTTGTGCATCTGGCGGCAGAAAACGGTTCGGTGACTGTATTGGATTGTACCATGCCGTTTTTGCGGCTCGACCCTTGACAAATCTGTCTCCGACCGCTATATTAAACACGAAACCGATGCTGCAGACAAACGGTTTGACATTACTTACGTTGGAGGATAATCATGAACTGCACTTTTCCCGGAGAAATCGTCGATTGGAATGGTTTTGAATGTCACGAATTTACCATCGACGGCCTCAAATGCCACCTGGTCAAACCGTCGGTTCCGGCCGATGAGAAAAAAAACTGGTTCTGGCGCGTCCACTTTTTCGGAGCCTTTCCCGATGCCGACTTCGCCCTGCTCAAACTCGGCTGGCACGTTGTCAATATCGAAGTTTACGAACTCTATGCCAATGATGAGTGCATGCGCCGCATGGATCTGCTCTACAACTTCATGATTTCACAGGGCTTCAATAAAAAATGTGTCCCCGTTGGATACAGCCGGGGCGGTCTGGATGTCTACCGTTGGGCCACTCTCAATCCCGATAAAGTCAGCTGCCTCTATCTGGACAACCCGGTATGCGACTTCAAATCCTGGCCCGGCGGCAAAGGAGTCGGTCCCGGCGCAGCCAAAGAGTGGCAGACCTGCCTGGATATGTGGAATTTTTCCGAAGCCGAAGCGATGGCTTTCAAAGGCAATCCGGTCGATTCTCTGGAAACTCTTGCCGCCAACCGCATCCCCATTCTGCACCTCTGCGGCGATGCCGATGAAGTAGTGCCTGCCGGCGAAAATACGGTGATCGTCGAGGAACGTTACCGCAAACTCGGCGGCGAAATCGAAGTTATCTGGAAGCCGGGTGCCAAGCACCATCCCCATTGTCTGAGCGATCCGTCTCCGATCGTCGATTTTGTCATGAAACATCAATAATCAGCAGCAGGAAATAAATCATGTCTCAGATCATTCAAAAAATCGGTACCATCGATTGCGATATCGTCGAAGCCAATCCGGTAGTCTGGCAGAACCGCCTGCTCCGTTTTGAATACATCCGTACGCGCACCGGTAAAAGCGGTTACTACAACAACCGTACCGGCGACTCATACTTCCGTTTTGTCGATCAGGAAACCGGCGAATTCTCTCAGCCTTTCGGTCATGGACTGCACATGGGCAATGCCTTTGTCTGGGAAAATAAAATGATCGTTACCGCCGTTGAAAACTGGGGAAAAAGCCGCTTCTATCAGTTGGAATCGACCGACCTGATCCACTGGACCACCCCCAGAGTGATCCTGGAAAACCCGGCTTGGCAAGGTTACAATACCTCGGTTTGCCGCGCCGATGACCGTTTTGTCATGGTCTTTGAACTCGGTGCGCCGCTGGATATTGTAAAAGTGCCTTTCACCATGTTCTTCGCAGAATCTTACGATCTGGTCAACTGGCAGGTGATCGACGGGGCTGTTTTCGGACAGGATATCTATACCGGTGCGCCGATGCTGCGTTACTTTGACGGATTTTTCTATTTCTTCTACCTTAATGGTTCCTACGAAAACGGCTTCGAGACCTTTGTCGTGCGTTCAAAGGATCTGAAAAACTGGGAAAGCAGCCGCAAAAATCCGGTTCTCACCTACGGGGATGAGGATAGAAAGCTTCTGGCAAAGTTCACGCCGGAATTGGAAAAACATATCGCCGGAGCAGAGAATATCAATGCTTCTGATATGGATATGTGCTTTTATAAAGATAAGCTGGAGATCATTTACAGTTGGGGCTGCCAGCGGGGAATCGAATTTCTCGCCCGCGCTCAGGCTGATATGACGGAAAAGGATTTTTGTGAATATTTCTTCGAATAAGCAATCTTTTCCCGTCAGGATAATAAAAACAGCTTGACAAAATCCGTTTTCGTGCTATATTAAATAATCTGAAAACGTGATTTTATGAACAATGTAAAAATATGAGGTGATAACATGTCCCAGCATCCGAGTCTGCGTGTCGGCGGTAAAATCCGCAAGATCCGTAACGTAATGAAACGCTATGAGCGTTTGAATGTGCTGCGTGCCGACGGCCGCATTGCCGAAGATAAAGTTTTGGGTCTGCCCAAAACCAAACCGGTTGAAATGTAATTCCGGTTTACGCTCAATAAGCAATAAAAACTCCGCACAGGTGGTCAACGTCCGGCGGAGTTTTTTATTTGTATTGAATTTCTGAGAAAAATACCCCGGAAGGCAATATCCGGAGTTTGGTGCAAATATGAACTTGCTTACGAACACTTCTTTCAAGACATGGCACACATCAGTCATCTTTTATCGGCCATATATAATGGTCAGCTCCAACCGGTGTCGCATTGGGGGCGATCCTGCTGCTGCCGGGAAAAAGGCAAAAAAATGGTACGCCCGCACGGACTCGAACCGTGGACCCAGTGATTAAGAGTCACTTGCTCTACCGACTGAGCTACGAGCGCACTTGTTTTATCTTCCTATAATATACCGCTTTACCGGCAATAATGCAAGCGGAGAAAATGCGTTTTTGCGGAAAAACTGCGGATTATCCCTCTTGCAGCATATATTTCCCCATCCGGAACGATAAAAACGGGGAATATCTTTTGCTGATATTCCCCGGATGACCTGTCTCTATGCCGTCAGCTTTTCAATCCTCGTTCTGCACTCCGTTATTGGAGTACCCGGCTTCATCCATCAACAGCTGTTTGAGTTTGGCCAAAGCCTGGTTCTGGATCTGGCGGACCCGTTCTCTGGTACGTCCGATCTGCTGACTGACCTCCTCCAGCGTGAGAGTTTTGCCGCCGCGCAAACCGAAGCGCATTTCCAGAATTTTCCGTTCCCTTTCATCAAGTTTATCCAGCAGATCCATCAGGCGGAAAACCGATTCGATATCCCCGATGATCTGATCCGGAGTCATGGCATGGCGGTCGGGAATAATATCCTGAAATTCCCCTTCCTCGCCCTGCTGGATGGGATCGTGCAGAGAAATAGTACGCAGATCCGCCAGACGCAAACCGGAAACAGTACGTTCACTGAAGTCGAGATGTTCAGCGATCTCGGCATCCGACGGCTCCCGCCCCAGCTCTTCCGCCAGACGCATCCGGACGGTTTTGATCTTGTTGATCTTACCGGCAGACTGCACCGGGATACGGATGGTACGGCTTTGATTGGCCAGCGCACGGCGCATGGACTGCTTGATCCACCAGGCGGCGTAACTGGAAAATTTAGCTCCTTTGGCCGGATCGAATTTTTCCACCGCCCGCATCAGGCCGATGTTACCTTCGCTGATCAGGTCGAGCAGCGGCAACCCCAATCCCTTGAAGTCGTGGGCGATTTTGACGACCAGACGCAAGTTGGCTTTGATAAGCGTGGTTCTGGCTATTTCGTGCCGTTCCGGATCGGTGCTGTGGATCTCATCGGCCAGATCAGCTTCTTCTTTTTTATTGACCAGCGGTATCTGAGCAATTTCCCCCATATACACTTTCATGGTATCATTTTTATTGCCGACGAGCAATTTGGCCTCAAGAGCGTTCTTCCTGGCGGCATCGACCTCTTTTTTGGTTCGCAGCCGGGGCGTGGCGGCAGTTTTGGCGGCGACTTCACTTTCCTCATCGATCAGAGGTTTGACCGTTGCCTTACCGCTGCGCGGGGCGAATTTAGTCGGTGCTGCAGAAACCTTTTTGATCACCAGTTTGCTTTTACGCGGTTCGGGATCGGCGGAAATTGTGTCATCGACGTCCGCATCGATATCCGGCAGTTGCGGAACTGCAAACTTCGGGATAAGCTTTACCCCGGCGCGACGGATCTTTCTTGCTTCAGATGATTCAGCCATCAGAATTCCTCCATTACTGTTTGTTATTTCCTATTTTCAAAAAAAATCATTTTTTTTACATTCAGGGCTGTAAAAAACACCATAGAGCGATTATAATATATAAATGCAAACAGAATATAAACGCGCAACATATGGTAATACCCGTTTACAATTATACGCGATTTTGTTAATTTTTCAATAGCTGTTTTATGAATTGGTCGAAAAAAATTGAAAATTTTTTATCTGCTTCTCCCGCAGACGGGCAGATAATTGCTCCGGTGCCGCCGGAAATCTGTGCGTTACCGGCCCTGCGGGTGCTGCAGCAAAGTGGTGAAACTCTTTGTGTCACCCTGCCGGATGCCCGGAGCGCAGATAATTTTTATTCGGAAATCAGTGAATTCATGCGCCTGACCGGAAAAAAATATCAATCCCTGCTGATACCGGAATGCGGTCGCGGCAAACTGCTTTTCCCGGGCGGGGAAGCCAGACGCGCCCGGGCCCTGAACCGGATGCTCAATGAACATTTTGACCTGATTGCCGGCAGTGTGCATGCCTGGTTGGGCCCGGCCCCCTGCCCCGACGAGAGTTTATCCTGCCAATTGGAACTGCGCTGCGGCATGATGATCTCTATGCAGGAAGTCGTGGAAAAACTTGTACAGCTGGATTACGATGATGAAGCAATGGTATCCGTTGCCGGAGAATTTTCCCGGCGTGGCGGGATACTGGATATATTCAGTCCGGCTCATGACGAACCGTGCCGGGTCGAATTCTTCGGGGATGAGATCGATTCCATCCGCTTTTTCTCGCCGGAAACTCAACGTTCCGGCGATAAAGCGGAATTCTGCCGGATCATCAACCGCGCCGGAATCACCGCCGGCGGGGCGGCGCAATACGATGCTTTTGCCTATCTGGAAAACCGACAGGATTTCCGGATGTTGAATATTTTTCCGGATGCGGGAAAAGAACTGCTTGATAAATACAGTGTTCCCGGAGCTGCGGAAAGATGGGAGAGCATCAATCACCGGTTTCATACGACCGTATTTCTGGAAGTTGATACTGCCGGTGTCGATAATTGCCCGGTTTCTCTGCCCTTCGCCGCATCCGGCACATCCGCATTGCCGCAGGCTGTCCGCAAACAGGGGGAAGTGCTGACCGGAGAATTGCTCTGCCGCCGGATCAGCGATGCCGAAAAGGAAAATGCTCAAATCGTTTTGGCGGTAAATGATGAAGAAGACATTCCGCTGCTGCGGCAATGGTGCAGCAAACTGCCGGTTTATTCTCCCGGCTGGGAATACATCTCCTCGGCGTTGACCAATGGTTTGGCTATTTCCGGAGAGTTGCTGCTGCTTACTCCGGGAGAATTGACCGGAGCCGGATTCAGACTGGTTGCCGGTAACGGGGAAAATCCGGAACGGGAAATCGAACCGGAAAATCTTGAAGTCGAACCGGCTGACAATAATGAATTTACGCTTACGGATTTCGATGAGGGTGATTACGTGGTCCACATGGATTACGGGATTGCCATCTACCGGGGAGTGAAATTGCAGGATTCCAACGGCGAAACCAGAGAAGTGCTGGTGCTGGAATTCCGTGACGGCCAATTGCTTTATGTATCGATGGTGCAGAGTGCAAAAATCAGCCGTTATCTCGGAGCCGCCGGGAAAGTAAAGCTTCATGCGCTTAATTCCAACCGTTGGCGCAGCGAGAAAGAAAATGCCCGGTTGGGCGTACGTTCATACGCGGCCGACATGTTGAGATTTCAAGCGGTCCGGCAGGCGGTGCCGGGAATAAGTTTCCGGGCGGATGCTCAGGCAATGGCCGCATTCCAACGGGCATTTGCTTTCAAAGACACCCGCTGCCAAACCCGTTCAACCATCGAAATCAAACGCGATATGCTGAATAACAAACCGATGGACCGGCTGCTCTGCGGTGACGTGGGATACGGAAAAACTGAAATCGCCATGCGCGCGGCATTCCGGGCGGTTTCAGCCGGATATCAGGTGGCGGTCATCGCGCCGACTACAGTTCTGGCCCATCAGCATTACCGGAGTTTTTGCGAAAGATTCAAAGAATTCCCATACACCATCGATGTGGTCAGCCGTTTCCGTACGGCAGCAGAACAACAGAAAATATCGGAAAGAGTTTTATCCGGTGGCGTGGACATTCTGATCGGCACCCACCGTCTGTGCGGTAAAACCTTCAGTTTCCGCAACCTCGGACTGGTCATCATCGATGAGGAACAGCGATTCGGCGTGGAACAGAAAGAGCGTTTGCGCCGCTTCCGCGTGGAGGCGGATGTTTTGAGCATGTCCGCCACCCCGATTCCCCGTACCCTCTATATGGCAATGGCCGGAGCGCGGGATCTGAGTACTCTGGTCACGCCCCCGAAACTCCGGCTGCCGGTAAAAACGGTGATCGCCCCGCAGGAAAATGAACTTATCGCCTCGGCTATCCGCGCCGAACTTGCCCGGGGAGGACAAGTATATTACCTGCATAACCGGGTACAAACCATCGATCAATGTGCCGGAATTTTGCGGGAACTGGTCCCGGATGCCAGAATAGCTGTCGCTCACGGACAGATGCCGGAAGCTGATCTGGAAGCAATAATGACCGAATTTCTGGAGGGAAAAATCGACTGTCTGGTCTGCAGTACGATCATCGAATCCGGCTTGGACGTACCCAATGCCAATACGATCATCATTGAACGTGCCGACCGTTTCGGTCTGGCTCAACTCTATCAACTGCGCGGCCGGGTCGGCCGGTGGAAACATCAGGCCTATGCGTATATGCTGCTGCCCAAAAATCAGCTGGTCGGCACTACCGCCAAAAAGCGGCTGGCCGCCATTCGCCGCTGTTCCACGCTCGGTGCCGGTTTTCAGCTGGCTCTGCGCGATCTGGAAATTCGCGGCGCAGGCAATTTGCTGGGTTCTGAACAATCCGGTCACCTCTGTATGATCGGGTTCGATCTCTACTGCCGGCTGCTCAAACAGGAAATCGCCCGGCTGCAGAAAAATGATAAAAGCCAATTACAGAATCTCTGTGATGAAGATTTGCTGGCCGATGTCGAAGTAAGCATCGACTTTCTGCGACCGGCTCTGAAAACCCCGCCCGGCATATTCAATGCGGCGATTCCTCCGGAATACATTGAAAATGAACGGCTGCGGATCTCCGCTTACCGCCGGATCGCAGAGATACGTTCTGAATATGCGCTGGAAGAATTCAAAGAAGAGTTGCGCGACCGCTACGGCCGGCTGCCGGAATGCACGGAAAACCTGCTGACGCTCAATTTGCTGCGGATACTCTGTGCTCTGAACAACATCCATAAACTTACCGTCGTCAACGGCACCGTTTCGCTTCATCTGCCCGGAGCAAAGATCTACCGCGATCATACCGGCAAACTACCCCGGCTCGATTCCCGTGATCCATTCCGGCTGCGGATACGCCGGTTAATCGACTTTTGCCGCAAGGCGCGGGGATAATTTGACCAATGCCGCAAAGAGATTGCCGCCGATGGAATTGCCCAACGTCATCAGCAGCGTCAAGTCCAATGTCTGCCATGACCACATATCCGCCGCCGAGAAGTAATACATATTGGCGATGCAGTGTTCAAAACCGCTTAAAATAAAGACCATCACACACAGGAATACCATTACCGGACGGCAGACCGCAGGCAGTTTATCATTTTTGAAAGCATCCACCGCTGTAAACATCAGCATCCCGCAGAATATCGACAATATCAGCAAACTTGTGGGCTGGTCGGCAATCTTTGTCCGCACGATCGCCTCGACCTTCTCTCCGATAACCCCCAGCGTACGGGTGTGGCGGACAGCAAATCCGACCGCAAAACAGCCGGCAAAATTTCCGATCCAGATCAGCAGCAATTCCCACAGATAACGGAAAAAATTACTCCCTTGCGCCACCAGATAACCGATCGCACCGGTGTAGAGTTTAAGCTGAAAACAAACTATCGTCAACAAACCGAATCCGAAAAGAAATGCCCCCGTCACCGCATTAGCCGAACAGAGATAAACCGTACCGGCGATACCGATGAATACCCCGGCAAAAAAAGCATCAAGCAACGTTTTGATCGTCTTTCTGAACATAATTTCCCCCACTATTTAAAATATATGGCACATAAAATACTGTTTTTTAAATGAAATTACAAGTTTTCCTGACAAAAAACTTGCAAACTTTTGTCCGTTGCACTATATTCTCTGATGAACCGGATGGTTTTACAACTCCGGAAAGAAGTTTTTTTGATAAAAAGGTGTATATGATGGTCAAACATGTTATTTTGTGGCAGTTGAAAGATGAGTTGCAAGGCGAGACCGGAATTCCCGTAAAGGCGGGGATCAAAGCCGGTCTGGAAGGACTCGCCGGCCAGATCCCCGGCCTGATTGATATCAAAGTCAATTGTAATGGGTTGAGTTCTTCCAATGCCGATGTGATGCTCGACTCCACTTTCACCGACTTCGATGCCTTGAAAGCGTATGCTGTGCATCCGGCCCATGTCGCAGTCGCAGATTCAGCAGTCAGACCATATACCAAGACCAGATTATGCCTGGATTTTGAAGTATAATCCAATAACGCGCGGTTGGTGGAATTGGCAGACACGAAGGATTTAGGTTCCTTTGCTCACGCGTGCGGGTTCGACTCCCGCACCGCGCACCGCCGGGAAAAATCAAGTATTTTCCCCGGCGGTGCGCGATGCGGTCTTTTTTGACGGGTTGCCCCGGAAATGCAATCCCCGAAAAGCTGCCACGTTCAGCTGAAGTTGGTAGC
>JAGBZM010000017.1 GCA_017628235.1 Lentisphaeria bacterium
GAGATGCTGGCCAAGCATCCGGATATTGAAGCGATCGTTATCGCTTCAGCCAATGACCGGCTGACCGTCCAGTACACCTGTTTTGATGAATGGATCGGATTGATCGATGGATTTGTCGACTGTGTACGCAATGGCAAACAGCCGAAAATCAACCTCAAATAGCACAAGCATACTATTGAATGTATGAATGCATGTTACGAAAGTATCACCGCCGGAAAACGGTGGATGTGCCATGCAAATAACGGTCATTGCCATATAAGAGGAAACAGGCTGGTTATCCGGATGCCTGGGCAGAGGACACCGCATCGCTCCTCACGGCTGAAACTGCCGTTCTTTCATCAAAATACCGCAGAATATTATGAGAGACTGAAAAGATTTCTCATAATATTTTTTTATGCACCTCCGTTTTCCATTATTTACGGAATAAGATAATATTATTTCTCCTGAAAAATGAAACAGCCGGGAAAATTTTTGAATAAAATGGATTTTCAACTTTACAAACAAGCATTGACGGTGTATTTTAAAAGGATGAAAGAAGGAAAGATTTGGAGAAAATGAACGTTAAAAATTGGAAACCTCTTGGCAACGTCCTCCGCGAGGACGTTGAGTTGCTTCAGTACAAATACAATCTGCCCCGCCCGATCGCGGTATATTTTGCCGCCAGAGGCATCAAAGATAGCGAGATACCCGGCTTTCTGGAGCCGCGTCTGGCGAATTTGAGCGATCCTTACCGTTTTCCGAAAATCCGGGAAGCATGCGCCCGTTTGTGGCAGGCAATAGAAAACCGCGAACCGATCCTCATTCACGGTGATTATGACACCGACGGTATCACGGCCAGTGCCCTGCTCGCACTGGTTCTGCGGCAGAACGGGGCGATAGTAAATTCGTTTATCCCGCACCGCTTTGATGACGGTTACGGCTTTACCCCAGAATCCCTGCAAAAAGCTCTTGACATGTTCGGTGACTGTGGAGTGCTGGTCACAGTTGACTGTGGTATAACCAGTTGCGATGCCGTAAATGTTGCCCGCAGCAAGGGGATCGATGTGATCGTCACCGACCACCACGAGGCCGGAGATGAATTGCCGGATGCTCTGGCTGTGATCAACCCCAAAGTCTATCCGGAATTGGAAGATTTGCAGCTGCTCTCCGGAGCCGGGGCCGCATTCAAACTCTCCCACGCCTTTATCAAATACGGCCGGGAAAAGAATCTGGGCGGATTCATGACCCGTTTGGAAGAGGTGTTGGATTATGTCGCTCTGGGAACCGTTGCAGATATCGTGCCGCTGCTCGGAGAAAACCGGATCATGGTCAAATACGGTATCGATGCCCTGCGTAAACAATTGCGGCCGGGCGTAAGAGCCCTGATCGAGAGTTCCAAACTTCATTCCGACCTTTCGCCGTCGGATATCACTTTCCGGCTGGCTCCGCGTATCAATGCCGCCGGCAGAGTCGGTGATGCCAATGTCGCATTGCAGCTGCTGGAATCTGAATGTATTGTTGATGCTCATGCCAATGCCGGCAAGCTGGAAGCATTCAACCGCAACCGGCAGGAAAAAGAGCAGGAAATATATCAGGACGCCTGCGGACAGATCGAGCGTGGTCTGGCCTGGCAGAGTCCCTATTCGCTGTTGGTGGCCGGACGTGACTGGCATCAGGGAGTCATCGGGATCGTTGCCTCAAGACTGGCAAGAGATTACAACCGTCCGACGATCGTACTGACCATCCAGGGTGACAGTGCCTACGGTTCCGGCCGGAGCATTGCCAATTTGAATCTGGTGGAAGTGCTGACCAAAAGTTCCCATTTGCTGGAGCGTTACGGCGGCCATCCGATGGCTGTCGGTATCGGTTTGAAAACTGAAAATATCGCAGCGTTTTACGAGGAAATGGATCGGGAAATACGCTCCCAGATCGACCCGTCAGAACTTGAGAGTTTCATCTCCTATGACGGAGAAGCTGATTTAAGCGATATGACTCCGGAATTTTTCCGCTATCTGGAAAAACTTTCCCCATTCGGTCACAGCAACCAGAAGCCGGTCTACCGTTTCAACGATCTGCGGGTGATCCGCAGCAATCCGGTCGGCAATGGGGCCCATACCCGGGGAATTCTGCAGAACCGTTCCGGGCAGATCGAATTTATCGCATTCAACCGGCCGGTTTCAGACTTTTACAACCGGGTCATTGATGTGCTGGCCACTCCGCAGCTCAACAAACGTCAGGCGGATGCGCCGCCGCAATTGAATATTATCGACTGCCGGGATGTTTACTGACATACGCTCAACCGGAGAGTGGAGGAAAATATGAATCTGATCTTTCTTGGTGATGTGGTGGGCAAAGGCGGCAGAAACGCTCTCAAAGCTCTGCTGCCGGATTTACGCAAAGAATTCAATGCCCAGTTTGTCGTGGTAAATGGTGAAAATTCGGCTGCCGGCAGCGGCATTACTGCCGGATGCGCCCGGGAACTGTTGGAATCAGCCAATGTGATCACCCTCGGAGATCACACCTGGGATCAAAAGGGGTTTGAGAACGAAATACAACTTTTTGACCGGATAATCCGTCCGGCAAATTATTCCGACCGACAGCCGGGGCGTGGATTCGGAATCTTCCGCAACCCCGCCGGCGGTGAAATTGCGGTGATCGCTCTGCAAGGTCAGGTTTTTATGCGTGATTGTGCCTGCAATCCATTTGAAAAAGTGGAAGCCATCCTCGCTTCCCTGCCCTCGACGGTCAAAACCATACTGGTGGATTTTCACAGTGAAGCAACCAGCGAAAAGCTGGCAATGGGCTACTTCCTTGACGGCAAAGTGACCGCTGTACTGGGCACTCACACGCATGTGCAGACCGCTGATGCCCGCGTATTGCCCGGAGGGACAGCGGTGCTTTCGGATGTGGGAATGTGCGGAGCCGACTGCAGCGTTCTGGGCAGAGATGTGGAATCGGTCCTGAAAAAATTCCGCACCGGGATGCCGGTCAGATTGCCGGTGGTCGAAAACGGCTTGATCAGGGTGGATGGAGCTGCGGTCACTTATGACCCGGCCAGCGGCAGAGCATCCGGGATAACCCCGTTCAGCCGGACAGTCAGGTTGTAACGGATGACTCCGCTTGAATTGCGTACCGCCGCAGCGGCAAAACTGCATATACAATACCCGGAAATTCTGCCGTTGTCTGCCAGAGCCGGAGAAATCAAAGCGGCATGGCAAAAGTCGCAATTGATCATTGTCGGCGGCGAAACCGGTTCCGGGAAAACTACTCAATTACCCAAAATCGCGCTTGAACTCGGTTGCGGCAGACACGGACGGATCGGCTGTACCCAGCCGCGCCGGATCGCGGCAGTGGCGATGGCCCGCCGCATGGCTCAGGAACTGCACTGCATCTGCGGCAAAGAGGTGGGCAGTCAGGTTCGTTTTGAAGATCACACGGCCCCGGAAACTGTTTTAAAGTTCATGACCGACGGTATCCTTCTGGCCGAATTGCGTAACGATCCTCTTTTCCGGCAATATGACTGCATCATCATCGACGAAGCCCATGAACGATCATTAAATATCGACTTCCTGCTCGGTATTTTACACAATATTCTACCGCAGCGGCCGGATTTGAAAGTGGCGATATCCAGTGCCACTCTGGATCTGGAACGTTTCCAAAAATTTTTCGGTGATGTTCCGGTGATCGAAGTTGCCGGCCGCAGTTATCCGGTCGAAGATATCTTTCTGCCGCCGCTGGAAGATGAAGAATTGCCTGCCCATGTGGCGCGGGCCGTCGAAAAGCTTGCCGGATTCGACCCGCATGGTGATATTCTGGTCTTTCTGCCCGGCGAAAGAGAGATCCGGGAATGTGCGGAAATGCTCTGCGGCCGCAATTATCCGGGTACAGAAATACTGATGCTCTTTTCCCGGTTGAGTTCTGCTGAGCAGCAGCGGGTATTCCATCCGGGCAGAATGCGGCGGATAATTTTAAGTACCAATGTGGCCGAAACCTCTCTGACCATTCCCCGGATAAAATTCTGTGTCGATTCCGGACTGGCGCGAATCAGCCGCTACAACCCCCGCCGCCGGATTCAGGAACTGCAGATCGAAATGATCTCTCAGGCTTCAGCCAGACAGCGGCGCGGACGGTGCGGACGTACCGCTGACGGTATCTGCGTGCATCTTTATGACCGGGAAGATCTGCAGCGGGCCGATGCCTATACTGATCCGGAAATCAAACGCACCTCTCTGGCCGGAGTGATTCTGCAGATGGCGTATCAGCATCTGCCGGATATCCGCAATTTTCCCTTTATCGATCCGCCGCCGGGACAGCTTATCCGCGAAGGCTTCCGGACACTTGGTGATATAAAAGCGGTGAATGATGCCGGATTCATCACCCCGGAAGGAAAAATACTTGCCCGGCTGCCGGTCGATCCGCATTTGGGGAAAATGCTGCTGGAAGCCCGCAAACGCAAAGTCACCGGAGAATTGCTGGTCTTGAGTGCCGGATTATCCATTGCCGATGTCAAAGAACGTCCGGTGGAAAAACCCCAGGCCGCCGATCAGGCTCACTCCGTCTGGAAAGATGAAAAATCCGATTATATCGCCATGCTCAATCTCTGGAATGCACTGACCTCTGCCGGAGCATTTGATTCCAACGGTAATCTGCGGAAATTCTGCAAAAAGAACTTTCTCAACTTCACCCGGGTGCGGGAGTGGAAAAATCTGGTCACCGATCTGGCCGAAGCTATGCGTGAGAAATTTGAATTTTCCTGTTTTGAAACCGCCAATTATCAACTTATCCACGAGGCCCTGCTCTGCGGCATTCCCCGGAACATCGCCAGATTGGACCGGGAAACCCGCCTTTACCGGGGAACAGACGGTAAAAAGTTCGTCATTTTTCCGGGCAGCGGTCTGGCCAAATTGAAACAGCTCCCAGAATGGATCGTCTGCTTTTCACTGGTGGAAACCAGCCGCCTTTTCGGCAGAAATGCGGCAGTGATCGATCCGCAATGGGTGGTAAATACAGTTCCGCATCTCTGCAGCCGTACTTACGATCAGGAACATTTTGAAGCCTCGACCAACTTTGTCCGGGCGAGAGAAAAAGTCATGCTGGGCAGTCTGCTGATCCATGCCGGAAAAATGGTGGATTTTGCCAAACACAATCTGCCTGCGGCCAGAGAAATTTTTATCAGAGAAGGTATCCTCTGCGGAGTGGTTTCCGGCTGCAAAGAACTGGATAAATTCAATTCCCTGCGCGATAAATTACTGGAATATGAAAAACGCATGCGCCGGCCCGGAGCTCTTTACGATGAAAAAGCCGCAGAGCAATTTTTTCTGACCAATACTCCGCCGACGGTAGCTTCCGGCAAATCACTCAATGATTTCCTCCGCCGGAATCCGGGTGTCTGGCAATTGACCGGAGATAAATTCACCATTGCCGATACCCCTTTTGATCCGGAAGATTACCCCGGAAAAATGTTCTTTGCCAAAGTCGGCTTCAAACTTTTTTATACCTTTGAACCCGGCGAAAAAAATGATGGCGTCATGCTCTGTGTACCGGAAAATGCCATCAATCTGCTGCCGGATCGGGCCTTGGATTACCCGATACCGGGGTATTATGCGGATTTTGCCGAAGTGCTTCTCCGGAACCTGCCCAAAGATATCCGGCGGCAGCTCGGAGCCGGCGGGATTCCCCGGTATGCCGCTGAATTTGCCGCTGAATTGAAACGCGATCCGGCCATGCGGGAATTACCTCCTGGTGAAGCAATGGCGGAATTTCTGCAGCTGCATACCGGTATTGATATCAACCCCAGAGTCTTTGAAGCAGTTGACTTTCCGGAATACCTGAAACTGAAACTGGCAATTCTCAATCCGCAGGGGCGTTTGAAACGCATTGAGTATGATCTTTCCGGCAGAGTCGGCAGCTCCTCACGGGTATCTTCCGCACTGCCGGGAGCCGACAGTCACCGTGACCGGAACTGGAATGAATGGAAAAAAGATTCAGGAGTGATCCCCGAGTCGCTGGAACTGCCGCCGGGATCAGGCAGGATATTTTACCCGGCATTGACCATTGACCGGGAAAATGCGCTGGTCAACCGGGAACTTTTCATAAAATCCGCAGAAGCACGCCGCCACCATATCCGGGCGGTCTGCCGTTTATTCATACTCGGCAATGCTCAATTGATAAAATTGATCAAACGGGGCATCCGTTTTTCCAATGAATTCAAACTCTCTATCCTCACCGCCGCCAATACTGCTGAATTTGAAGAGGAACTGTTATTTTGTGCCATCATAAATTCAGTAGACAGAGAACTTCACACCGTCCGTTCCCCGGCTGATTTCGCTGAAATTTCCCAACTTATCTGCATGAATCTGAGCGATACGCTGGATGAATTATGCAAAAATCTGGAAAAATTTGCCATCGAATATTCTGCTATCCGCAACTTCTCCCGCCGCGCGAAAGAGGCCGGAGAAGAGATCAATGAGCATCTGCAGCTGCTCTTCGCGCCGGGATTTTTACGCCGCAAAGCGGTTTTCAATGATTACCGCCGCTATCTGCGCGCCCTGAAACTCCGCGCCCAGCGTGCCGCCGATGCTCCGGGCAAAGACCTGCTCAAAGGTGAACCTCTCCGGATGCATCAGGAACGTTTTGATGCCGCAAGAAAAACTCTGGAAGATTTGACCGATTCGGATGGACTGTACGAATTCTGGGAAGTGCTGGAGGAAGCGCATATCGCCGTATACGCACCGGAAGTTAAAACTTCAGTCAAATCCCCGGTGGCCAAACTCGCGGAGTTGTGGGAAAAATTGCGTATCTGAATGGATAAATGCGGTTGTAAAAAGTCATTTTTTAGGGTATATTATATAGTTGAAACAGTGTAACCATATTTTGGAGAAATTTTTATGGCTGAAAATATTGAAGACTTGATGCTGCGCGTGATAGATGTACCGAAACCGGAAAATCTTGAAGCATTGAAAAAAGCTGTCGCAGCCAATGCCGACGGCGAGTGTGCCGAACAACTGGAAATGCTCTGGGAAGAGTGGGAAAACCGCAAACTCTCCGCCCCGGAGGCAAAATATATTCTGGATATCGCTAAAACCGGGATCCCCGGCAAACCGTTTTTCCGCAAAATTCTGGTCAGTGCAGTAAAAACCATGCTGCCGCCCTATATCGCTCAAGCTCCGGTGGTCAAAGCCGCCGGTGTGCGCGATGACAGCAAATCGCCACGGGAAATCGCTGAAAGAGTCGAGCGTCTGCTGGCTCTGCGCAGCGGTTCAGTGATCTTTCTGGAGAGTTCACGCCGTTGGGGAGTCGCCGGGACTATCGATGCAATGAATGCCTCTTTGCCGATGATGCCTTTCGCGCAGGTCGGCAGCAATGCCGCAGTTCCTCTGGAAATCGTTTTGAAAGATGCTGCCATCCTCGCTTCCGGCCCGGATGTCTCCCGGCTGGTTGTGGCCGCCGCCGTACCGGTGTCAGCAGCCCTTTTCCGGATGACGGTGGCCAAACGCCAGTTGACTGCCATTACGGAAGAACGCTTGAAGCTGATGGCCCGCAGCGGCTGCGCCCGTAAACTGGATGATGCCGCCTTTGAACGTTACTGGAATATCGGTACTGCCCAGACTCAAAGTGCCGCCGCGCCGGCTGCTGCCGCACCGGGAGCCACCCGCCGCGCCTGTGACGGCCGCAGCCTCAAAGAGGTGCAGCTGCTGTTGTTGAAAGAACAGGAAGCCGGAGCCGGAGAATTTGCCGCCGATGAAGTGACGGCATTCTGCGGATTTTTTGAAAAGCTGCCGGTGGCAACCGCTTTAAGAGAGACTAAAGTCATGGCCGAAGTCCTCGCCCTGGTTCTTGACCGTACTCCGGAAACTTCACTCAAGACCATTTTTGATTCGCTGGTGGGTAAAACCGCATTTTTCCCCAAAGATCCTGCCGCCTCACCGCTGGCGACATTTGCCGTCTGGGGCGAAGTATCAAGCAAACTTCTGGAAAAACTCTGCGCCGGAGCCGCTAAAGTATTTCCCGGTGAATACCTCGCCGGATGTGCACTCAAACTGCCGCTGAAAGCCCTCAACTGCATCGGCCCGCATATTTCCAATGAGTTGATCTGCTCCTCGCTCGGTTCACAGCGCGGCTGCGGAGCTGACCTGCTGCTCTGGATTTGGAAAAACCGCAAAAAACGGCACGATGCCAATTTGCTCTCTCTGGTCAATCTGGACAATGTTTCCCGGATACTCTCTGCTGAAGAACCGCCCAAAGTCTATCTCGCCGCCCGGCGGGAACTGCACAGTATGCTGCTGGATGATTGGGCATTTCAGTCACACCTGATCGCCATGCTGGATGATGATCCGGTGATGTTCGGCTCCATTCTGCAGGGCGCGCTCTTTCTCAATGCCGGTGAACGTCAGAGCCTGATGGTCAAACTGGCCCGGCAGTCCAAAGAGATTCAGGAATATCTGGAATCAGGTGCCGGTAAAAAGATCCTCGATGCCGGAAAAGCTCACAATGAATCTACCGATGCTCCGGTCTTTGAAGCGACCTATACCAGTGTCAAATCCCATCAGGCTCTGATCAAAGAGCTGGATGATATCATCAATATCCATGTGCCGGAAAACCGCGAAGCTCTGAAAACCGCCCGCGCACACGGCGACTTCCGGGAAAATTCCGAATTCGATGCCGCTAAAGAACGGCGCAATCACCTCTCCCGCCGCCGCAGTGAATTGGAAAAAGAGTTGGCCAATATCCAGCCGGTATTGATGAAGCAGGTCGAAGTCACCGATACAGCTGTAATCGGTTCGACCGTTGAGATCCAGCTCGATGGCAACCGGGTGGAGAAGTATTACCTGCTCGGAGCCTGGGACGGAGATCCGGAACGGCGTTTCCTCTCCTACCGCACCCGTCTGGGTAAAGATCTGCTCAACTGCAAAGCCGGAGAGAACTTTACTGCGCCGGATGGCAAACCGGGCAAATTGCTTGCCGTGACCAAACTTCCGGCTGAATTGATTGCGGAACTGGATGCGTGAACAGTTTTGATGAACGTTATTACCCGCTGAAACGCAAGTTTACCGCGCGCAGTAAAAAATTTACCCGCGACCGGGAACTTGCGGTACAGCGCATCAGAACTTCCGGCAGTGAACTGGTTATATCCAAGATCCGGTTCCCTGCCGCTTCCCCGGAAAATATCGGTAAACGCCTGATATTCACCTCTGATTGGCATTGGCACAATTCAGACCGGAATCAGCGTATTCTGCAGGAATTTTCCCGCTTCACAGCGGAGTTCCGTCCGGATCTGCTGCTGCTGGGCGGTGATATCTGCGATGATGCCGACACCCTGACCGGTCTGCCGGAATTACTCGCTCATCTATCTTCTCTGGCTCCGGAAGTTCTGACGGTAAACGGCAACTGGGAAGCGGGAAAAAGATGGTTGAAACCGGATTTTTTTGCCGGACTTTATGCAGAAAATAATATCATTCTGCTGGAAAATTCTTCTTTCCGGATCGGCAGTTTGCGTTTTACCGGCCTGCCGGATATCAGTTCAATAAACTTCCGGTACATTCAGGCACCGCCGGCAGAAGCGGGAATCACGGACATTCTGCTCACCCATTCACCGGATGGGGTGGTCGCTTCGGACAAAAGAGATTTTCTGAAAAATTTTGCTCTGGCTTTCTGCGGCCATACGCATGGCGGACAAGTACGGCTGCCTCTGTTTGGCGCGGTTTATTGTCCCGGATTCTACGCCGGAAAATTTGACCGGGGAATCTTCTCCCGGAAAGGATACGATTTGAAAATGATCGTCAGCAGCGGCATCGGAGAACATAACGGCACATTCCGTTTCCTCTGCCCGCCGGAAGCAATTGCTCTGGAATTTGTCCCATGAAAAAAATCCGGTATATCATTTACGCTGCCGGGCTGTTACTTGTCCTGACAACAGCAGTTTCTCTCAAATACGGAGAATCTGCTGTTTCATGGGCGGCTCTCGGTAATATTTTCAATGAACCGGATACTCTTCCGTCGCTGGTCATCCTCGAATTACGGCTGCCCCGGACCATTGCAGCGATACTTGCGGGGGCGGCTCTGGCCGCCGCCGGAGTGATTTTGCAGAAGCTGCTGGATAATGATCTGGCATCTCCGGAAATACTCGGAATATCCGGCGGGGCAGGATGCGCCGGACTGCTGCTGCTCTTTTTTGCCCCCGGCTATGCCGCCATGTTGAATGCCGCCGCATTTGCCGGAGCTGTGATTGCCGCCGCACTGATCTGTCTGATCGCCTGGAAGCGCGCGCTTTCCCCTGCCCGGCTGATCTTATCCGGAGTAGCCATCAGTGCCATTTTTTCGGCTTGCGGCGGTACTCTTTTACTTTTCAACAGTGACTCTCTCTCCCGGGTAATGGAGTTCTCGCTCGGCGGATTTTCCGGACGGACAATGGAGGAAATCTATTCTTCGCTGCCATTTTTTATCACTGCCTTTATTCTGACTGCGATGCTGCCGCGAAAACTGGATATCCTTTCTCTTGGCGGCGAAACAGCGCTGGCTCTGGGAGTTTCCCCGGGGCGCAACCGCCTGCTGGCTGTGACTGCGGCGGCGCTGGCGGCCGCAACAGCGGTATCGCTCTCCGGATTACTGGGGTTCGTGGGCTTGATGGCTCCGCATATTGCCGGCCGGCTCCTCAATTCCCGCCGGGCTGATATACTGCTGTTGATGTCTGTACTTGCCGGGGCCCAGCTGACTTTGACCGCAGATATTCTCTCCAGAATACTTTTCGCCCCCAGAGAGCTGCCTTGCGGGCTGCTGCTCTCTGCCGCAGGAGCCCTGTTTTTTCTGCTGTTGCTCGCCCGGCAGCCGGAGGAAGTATGAATATTACCATCGACGATCTTTTCGTGAAACTTAACAGCAAAATTATTCTGAATGGCGTTTCCGGGCAATTTCATTCAGGAAAAATCTCGATCCTCACCGGACCTAACGGTTGTGGGAAAAGCACTCTGCTCAAAACCATCGCCGGGCTGCTGCCCGCCGGCAGACGCCGGATTTTTCTGGATGGACAGGATATTTCCGCTTTTACCCCGGCACTGCTGGCCGGGAAACGGGCGATCATGCTGCAGCACCCCCGTCTCCCGGCATTGATGACCGTCCGGGAATATCTTTCTCTGGCCCGTTACTCCGCTGCAAGCGGACGGAAACAGGATATTCCTGCCATCGACCGCGCTCTGGCAGATACCGGATGTACCGATTTGAGTGTGCGTCAGGTCCACACACTCTCCGGCGGCGAATTGCGCCGTGTCCATCTGGCCTTTGCTCTGGCTCAGGAACCGGAATTGCTTCTGCTGGATGAACCGGAAGCCGGAGTTGACGCCGCCGGCAGAGCCGCGCTGCCGGAACTGTTGAAAAATTTGCAGCAGCAGCGGCAGCTGACTGTCATTGCAGTTGTTCACGACATGGATATGGCTCTGCACTGTGCCGATGAATTATTCGGGATGCAAGACGGGAAAATCATCTGGCATACGGAGACAAAACGACCGGATCTGCTGGAGATCCTGCAAAAATTCACCGGCGGGAATTTTGACTTTTTCACTGGTACAGACGGTTCACTCCGGGCATTGCCGCATATCAACCGCCACTATTCGGTTTCTCCGAACGGGATAAAAAATATGTAACCGCCGGTCTTGCCGTTGCGTTTACTCAGGCTGAATACCCGCCACAGGAAACTTACCTTTGAATCTTCCCCGTCCTGAACAGAACTGATAAAGGGAAAAATGATCGTTTCCGACCGTTGCCCCTCTTTCCGGTAACGGTACAGCAGATGCAGAATGTGCTGCGATTCGCGTTCATTGCGCTTTTCTCCCCCGGCGAGGATGTGAAGAAAGTGCCAATTATAATCGCCGTTGTAATATTTTTTCTTATTAAAAAACAATCCGCTGCCGATATCTTCATAAAAGCGCAATTCGGTATATTTTTCCATCAATTCTGCCAGAGCCTTTTCCGCAGCTTCCTGCTTTTCAAAAGCCTCCGGTCTGACCGGGAATCCAGCCAATTGAGCATCTTTCATCGCGTTTTCCACATCTTTACGGTATTTGACTCGCTTTTCCAGCAATTTGCCCAGACGGATCTTCAACTCCTCATAGCGGATAAGTTTTTTCAATCTTTCGATCTCACTTGTCACCTGCCAGCGGTCATTGAGAGTACGTTCTCCTGCGATCTGCTGTGCTTCATTTTCCAGTTGCCGATAAACGATATGCAAGTTCTGCAGTTCCACTCGCAATTTGTCAACCAGTTTCGCGTCGACCCCCTCTTTTGCCACATTGAACCCGAACCGCCCCCGGTAAAAAAGACCGCAAGCAGCATAACGGTCACGGATTTCGACACAATTATACTCTCCTGCGGCATGTTCCCGGCGCGGTAAAATAGGGTAATTACTGCGTTCACGGTGCTTTTCTTTGGCATAGTATACCAATGGAGTCATAACGACCGTTTTATCTTCCCGCGGAGAACGTTCCAACCAGGTGAGAAGCGGCAGAGAGGTGAAATTGGCAACATTCCGGCGCTCATCCCGATCCCACCAGGTCAGCAATACCGGCAGCACGCACCATGAACGGTCCTTTTTCCGGTCATACCACACCAGCGGCAAAATCCGTCCGGAATATTCCGGAGTTACCGGGAACCGGTAATTTTTACTCAATTCATCGACATAAAGACGCAAAGTCCGGTGATCGACGACCGTATCCGGCGACTTCAGAGAGGGATCGAGAGCTTTCAATGCATCCATGATCGCCGGTTTATCCTGTGAAAATGTCCCCGATGAACTGCATAAAGAATAAAGACGGTCAAACTTATCCCAATCTCCGCCGGAAAGGTAGCGCATCTTTTTCTCAAAGTGGGACAACAACAGCCATGAAGTAAAACTTGTCTGACTTTTATACCGGCGGTCGGAAATAAAATCCTCTTCTTCGCGCTCATATCCGGCAACCGCATCGCCCAATATATCGAATGCGAAATATTTATCCCCACGTTTTTCATTGCCTGCCAAAAGCATAAAACGGTTCCTGCTGCTGCCGTCATCGGCAAATGAACCATACCAGAAAGGAAGCAAGCCGTAAGATTTACGGGTAATCACCGGCAGAGATTCAAATACTTTGGCGGCATACTGCCTATACGCCAATTCAGAATCAGGATAAGGAATCTTTCCGTTGAAGCGGTAGTTCCACACATTTTTCGTAGTTTCCCAATTGTAATTACCATTGAAAAGCCATGTATATTCCCCCATTTCCTTGCGGATGTGTTTGCCATAATAAGTAAAAAACGCAAATCGGGAAACCGCATCACATCCCCATTTGCGATCGGTTATAACCCAGCCGTTGTTTCCGGTATAAGGCTTGTAATGCAGCGGTTCATCATCGTAAGCATAAATAAACAACGGAGTATAATAGGCTCCGCCTGAATATTTTTCTTTCCACTGCCAGGTCAATGGCACCATACCGAAACCATTTCTGTTCCAGCCGAAAAGAGTCACCCAGCCGTGACCGGCAGCCGTGTTCCACGCCGTCAGCGGAAACAGAATGGAATAATCATCCCCTTCCTGATTGTAGAATGGCCGGAAAGCAAATCCGTACGGATCTTTATCGACAAGCGGCCACATCACCGTCCAGTAATCATTGCTGCGAAAGAAGAACGGCCAGATATTGATCAGGGTGTCATCCAACCCGGCCACACGGATCTTATTCGACCGGGTGGAACTGGCCAATTCACGGGAGATCTTCTGGTATTTCTCCGAACGTATTCGCGAACTTTTCGGTGCAGAATACTCATCCAGTATCCCGCCGGACATCCGCACCATCCGGTCACTGCTGGCACAACCGCTGCTTAAAATCAACAGCATCAACCCGCAAAAAATGATTCTTGTCATCTCCATCACCTTTATTCGTTTTTATCCGTCATAAATCCGGATTCATCAGCATCCGGATGGCATCTTCAAATGTTTTGCGGACAGTTTCCTCGTCGGCGCATTTGATCAATTCATCCTGTTCCGCCCTTTCAGCCGACTTCCCCAGCAGGTCAAGGAAAACCGATGGCAGAGCCGGACGCACCACGCCGCGTACCATCCGGCTGCGGCACCGGGTCAGATAAAGTTCCTCTTTAGCCCGGGTGACAGCAACATAAAAGAGCCGCAGTTCCTCCTCGTAACCATTTTCCTCCAAAGCTCTTTCATGGGGAAAGATGTTGCGTTCCATGGCGATCTGCACCACCACTTTATACTCCAGACCTTTGGCAGCATGGATGGAACTCAATGTCACCGCATCGGCATCCGGTGACTCCTCCTGCACCCGGTCATTTTCCTCCATCAGCGAATAGGATTCCAAATAATCGCTCAACGTCACCTCTCCGCCATGTTTTTTCTCAAACTGGGCAACCGCATTGATAAATTCATCCACATTGTCCCGCCGCTTCACGCTGTCCTCGTGGTCGCGGTAAATTTTCTGCAAACCGTTATAATATTGCACATCCTGCAGGAAGTGCAATATTTTGCCGGAAAGATTGCCGGGGGTTTTGAATGCCTCTTTCCCTTCGGCAAAAGCTCTCAACATCTCCGCCAACTCCCCGGAACCTTTCGCGGTCAGGGTCCTGGCGAAATCCGCACTTTTCAAAGACATCATCATCGGTATATGCTCTTCCGCCCGGCGGCGTTTGAGTTCTTTTACCGCTTTGGGGCCGATGCCGCGCGGTGGGGCGGCAAGTATCCGCAGCACACTCTGATCATCCCGGGGATTTTCCAGCAGCTTCAAATATGCTACGGCATCTTTGATCTCCCGCCGCTGGAAAAACTGCTGACCGCCGACCAGCCGGAAAGGTATCCCCGCACTCATCAGTGCCTGCTCGATCTGGCGCGACAACTGATTGGAACGGTACAATACGGCAAAATCTTTCCACTTCAATTCCGGCCGTTCACTCTTCCTTGAACGGATCAGCGAAGCAGCAAATTCCGCCTCCTGGTCATCCCGGTCAAGCAGAACGATTTTCGGCTTATCCCCCTGACCTATCGCACTCCACAACCGTTTTTCATGCCGGTTGACTCCGGTGCCGATCACCGTATTGGCTGCCTCCAAAATAGCGGAGGTTGAACGGTAATTCTGCTCCAGTTTCACCGTCAGCGTTCCCGGAAAAAGCCGGGGAAAGTCCAGAATATTTCCCACATCCGCCCCCCGCCAGGAGTAGATGCTCTGATCATCATCACCGACCACACACAAATTGCACTTTTTCCCGGAAATCATTTTCACCAGTTCAAACTGTGCGCCGTTGGTATCCTGATATTCATCGACCAGCAGATACTCAAAACGCACCTGATATTCCGCCAATACATCGGGATATTCATCAAATAACCTCCAGGTCAGCAGCAGCATATCATCGAAGTCGATCAAATTCTGCATCTCCATCAGATCCCGGTACTTCTCGTAAATATGGGCAACGGTGGCCTCAAAACTGCTCTGGGCACTTTTCAGAGCTTTTTCCGGAGTGTACAGGCGGTTTTTCCAACTGCCGATCATAGCAAAGGCCTTGCCGGCCGGGAAACCATCATAGGAACAACCGCACTCCCCCAATGCCTGTTTGAATATCCCCTGCTGATCCGATTCATCTGCGATCGTAAAACCGGTCTGAAATCCCAGCCGGGCAATATGTTTTCTCAATATCCGGATACAAAAGCTGTGAAATGTACCCAGCGTAACCCGTTTGGCCAGATTCTCATCGACCAGCTGAGCCAACCTTTCACGCATCTCCCGCGCAGCTTTGTTGGTAAAAGTCAGACCGAGAATGCTCTCCGGCGCGATCCCGGAAGCCAGCATACTGGCGATCCGGTAGGTGATCACTCTGGTTTTGCCGGTTCCGGCACCGGCCAGTACCAGCACCGGTCCGGTATGGCGGCCGGCGGCAGCGCGCTGTTCATTATTCAGCTGCGCCAATATATCTTCATTGACCATATATGCATCACTTTCTCAAACCGAAAAGTTTTTCCGCATTCAAATGGAAAATCTTTTCATTATCTTCATCATTCAGTCCCATTGTCAGAACATCCGCGATCGCCTGCGCAGGCAAAGATGCCGGATAATCACTGCCGAACAACAATTTATCCACCCCGTGTGCCAGCGCGATCTCCCTGGCCTCCGCCGCCGGAAGTTCCCAGAATGTACTGGATGTATCAAACCAGACATTTTTTCCGACCAGATGTTTTTTCACCTCATCCCATTCAGAGTAACCGCCGAAATGCGCCGCGATCACTTGCAATCCGGCAAATGCATCCAACACCGCCGCCAAACGCCAGGGCGACGAGAAGTCTGTCCTTTTGTCCCCCATGTGGATCATCACCGGCAAACGGCCCGAAAGCAATTCATACAAATGCATCATTTTCGGCTCGTTGATATAGATCTTCTGAAAATCAGGATGGAACTTCACTCCTCTTAAATCGTTGTCTTCCAGACGCTTCAACTCACCGGCACTGTCTTTGAAGTCCGGATGAAGCGTCCCGAATGCGATAAAACGCTCCGGATGGGCATTGCGTACACTGATCAGAAAATCATTGGCGGGAACCACCTGATCCGCTTTGGTCGCACAGGAAAAAATCAGCGATTTCTCCACTCCGGCAGCATCCATTGCCCGCAATAAATCTGCTTCACCACCGCTTCCGGGCCAGCGGTGATGATAATAATTTTCCAGAAAATTCACCGCTTTTTCCGCGATCTTATCCGGGAAAATATGCGTATGGGAATCAAAATATTTCATCATTGCACCTCATACAGATAATATAACTCCGGAACACCGATTCTTCAACCGGATCTCCGGCAAAAATCCCCGGATTGTCCCGGAAGAATAAGCGAAATAAGTAAAAACATTTTTTTGAAAACATTTGCATTAACCAGTTCCCGGAGTTATATTATAAATGTATATGGGAGAAAGGATTTTTATCCAGTCATGTTGTACGGGTTTTTCAAACGATGGCGCAGTGCGTCGGAACGATATTGACCGTCGCGCAGAAATTGTTTCTGCTGCGGCACGATTTCCGTACCCATTTGCCCGGACGGGCAGGTTTTTCATTTTTCAATCAGAATTCATATAACACTTTATCAAGGATTTACGACAATGGATTTTAAACGTTACTTCCGGGATTATCCCGACCAGAATGGCTTTTTCGGTCCCTACGGCGGTATGGAGCTGCCAGCTGATTTGGAAAAAGCGTGCCGCGAAATAGATCAGGCTTACCGGACGATCTGCCAATCTTCCAGATTCATCAGCGAATTGCGCCGCATCCGCAAAGAGTTTCAGGGCCGTCCCACTCCGATCTATCACTGCAACCGCCTTTCCGAGAAACTCGGCAACTGCCACATCTACCTCAAACGCGAAGACTTGAACCATTCCGGAGCGCATAAACTCAATCACTGCATGGGCGAAGCTCTCCTGGCTTCTTACATGGGCAAAGAGAAACTTATCGCAGAAACCGGGGCCGGACAGCATGGAGTGGCTCTGGCCACCGCCGCCGCATATTTCGGCCTTAAATGTGAGATCCACATGGGCGAAGTCGATATCGCCAAACAGGCTCCCAACGTTGCCCGTATGCGGGTTCTCGGAGCCGAGGTGGTTCCGGTTACTCACGGATTGAAAACTCTTAAAGAAGCGGTCGATTCCGCCTTTGAATCCTATGCCAGACAGTACAAAACCGCCATTTACTGCATCGGTTCAGTACTCGGACCGCACCCTTTCCCGATGATGGTCAGGGATTTTCAGTATTGCATCGGTGAAGAATCCCGTCAGCAGTTTCTGGATATGACCGGCCATCTGCCCGATGCTGTCTGCGCCTGCGTAGGCGGAGGATCAAATTCCGCCGGCAGTTTTGCCGCATTTCTCGCTGATCCGGTGGATCTGATCGGCATCGAACCACTCGGTCACGGTCCGGCATTCGGCGGACATGCCGCCAGTCTGACCTACGGCGAACCCGGTTCCATGCACGGATTCCGCAGTTACATGCTCAAAGACAAAGACGGCGGACCGGCTCCGGTATATTCGATCGCCAGCGGCTTGGATTATCCGTCCGTCGGCCCCGAACACGCTTTCTGGAAAGATCTCAACCGGGTTCAGTACGAAACTATCGATGATGCAGAAGCTGTCGATGCTTTTTTCAAACTGTCACGTTACGAAGGCATTATTCCGGCTCTGGAAAGTTCCCACGCTGTCGCCTATGCCATGAAGTGGGCCAAGAACCATCCTTACGGTTCGATCATCGCCACCTGCTCCGGCCGGGGCGATAAAGATCTGGATTACGTCATCGAAAACTACGGTTTCGGCGAAGATCATCAATTTTAATACTTTACTGCATTTTACTGGAGAAATATCATGCCTTTTGACCGGGGTTCATTTACCTTTACCATGTTTGAGATCGACGGGGAACTCCCTGAAGATTTCGCTGCTTGTTTTCAACCGGGCAAAGCCGGTACTCTGGATTCGGTTTCGGCCGAAACCCAGCTCGGCTGGGTCACCGGCAAACATCTGCTGGATACCAATATCGATGAAGCATCCATCGTTCGCGGCGGAGCTTACTGCCTGACTTTGCGTCAGGCAGTCAGAAAAATCCCGGCTTCTCTGCTGACCGCTTTGTGCATGCGCGAAGAACAGGCTTTCCTCGCCGCCAATCCCGGCCGAGAGTACGTTTCCGGCAAGGATAAACGGCGGATCAAGGAAGATATCACCGAAAGGCACATCAACAAAATGCCTCCGGCTCTCTCCGGAATACCCATGCTCCTTGAACCGCATACAAAACTGGTATATCTGGGAACGGCCAGTCAAACCCAGATCGATCTCTTTGTCGATCAATTCTACCGGGCAACCAAACTGGAACTCATCCAGCTCACCCCGGCTCTGATTCTTGACCGGGAATTTCACACCACCGTCACCGCTGTGCCGGTCATGGAATTGTCCGGCAATCCCAACGCGCCGACAGAACCGGCGATCGGCCGGGATTTCCTCACCTGGCTGCTCTATTATTGCGAAAAAGTGGGCAAAGTAACCATCGGAAACAATGATTTCGACGCCATGATCGAAGCTCCCCTGCTCTTTTCCGGCGACGGTGATGCGCTGGGAGCCGGTGAAGCCGCTATCAAAAAAGGCGACAGCCCGATCCGCAGTGCCGAAGTTAAAGCAGCATTGAGTGTCGGTAAAAAACTCCGCAAAGCCAAAGTTTCACTCACCCGGGATGACAATTCCATCTGGAGTGGTACATTCGATGCCGACAACTTCGTTTTCGGTTCATTCAAATTGCCGGAGAGTGAAGAAATGAATCCCGATGAAGTATTCGCCGACCGGGTTCGCGCTCTGGGCGATTTCCGCGAAGCATGGATCGAATATTTCAAGATTTTCGCCAAAGCTATGCTGGAAAATTACGACCAGACCATTTCCGATATGCGGCAGTGGGTAAAGGACCGGGAGGCAATCTGAATCATGTCTGCCCATCCGGAAGATCAAAAAATCAATATCCTCACCGATTCCTATTCCCATTTCATCCCGCACAGCGGGATCACTGAATTGGATATGGGATGCGGTGCAGGCAGTTTTACCGTCGCTCTGGCGGCCAAGTACCCGCAGCGGCAAATCATCGCCGCTGATGTCATGATCGGACGTCTGCGTAAAGTTGTCCGTAAAATGGAACAGGCCCGTCTGGAAAATATAAGTGTCCTCCGCGTGGAAGCCAGAAATCTCATCGCCATGATGCTCCCGGATGCTTCCATCGACCGGATCCATATCTTATGTCCAGACCCCTGGCCCAAAAACCGTCACCGGGGCAACCGCCTGCTGTGCAGCGACTTCACCACCCAACTGCACCGGGTTCTGAAAACAGACGGTATATTTCACTTTTCCAGTGATGATGAATACTACTGCGATGCCGTCAACCGGATCATTGACTCTTCCGGAATTTTCGCCCCATGTCAGGAAGCTGTCTCCGATTTGCAGGAGATCAAAAGCGATTTTGAAAAACGCTGGCTCGCTGAAGGTAAAATGGTCCATCACCGGGCATGGATAAAACTTCCGTTGCCGGAAGTTACCATCGGTCATTGAATAGTATAACTTCTATTTTTGGAGCAATTATAATGAATATTTATCAGGAACTCAAAGCTCGCGGATTCATCTATCAGGAAACCGATTCTGCTCTCATCGAAAAAAAACTTTCCACTGAAAAAGTGGTCTTTTACTGCGGATTCGATCCCACCGGCAACAGTTTGCATGTCGGACACCTGTTGCCGGTAATGGCGATGCGCATGCTGCAGAAAGCCGGACACATCCCCACTGTTCTCGTCGGCGGTGCTACCGGGGCCATCGGTGATCCTTCCGGACGTTCCACCGCCCGCAATATGCTGACGATGGAAACTGTCGCCCAAAATGTCGAATGCCTGAAAGCACAGCTCGCCAGATTCATTACTCTCGAAAACGGCGAAGCATATTTCGTCAACAACTTCGACTGGCTCGGACAGATCAAACTCCTCGACTTCCTCCGCGATATCGGCAGCCGTTTCTCAGTCAACCGCATGCTCAGCCAGAAATCAGTGGAAAGCCGCATGGAAAACGGATTGTCTTTCCTCGAATTCAGCTACTCCCTGCTTCAGGGATACGACTTTTATCACCTCAATAAAGAATATAACTGCACCCTGGAAATCGGCGGTCAGGATCAATGGGGCAATATGGTCGCCGGTACCGAACTCATCCGGAGAATGTACGATGAAGAACGTCAGGCCGATTGCCTGACCATCCCCCTGTTGATGAATCCGGCTACCGGACAGAAATTCGGTAAGTCCGTCGGCGGCACCAGTGTCTGGCTCGACACCAGCCGGACCAGCACGTTTGATTATTATCAATTCTGGAGAAATTCCGACGATGCGATGGTCAAAGAACTGCTGCTCAAATTCGCCATCGAATTGCCGCTGGAAGAGTGCATCGCCATTGCCGAACAACCCAATATCAACCGCGCCAAAGAAATTCTGGCGTATGAGGCGACCAAACTCGCTCACGGAGAACAGGCTGCCAAAGATGCTTTCCTCGCCGCCGGAAGCAAATTCGGCTTTGCCGATCCGGAAAAACTGGTCAAAACCAGCAGTTCCATCGCCTCTCTTTCGGCTGCCGATGCGGTTGCCTCTCTGCCGGAAACCGCCATCTCTGACGATGATATCGCCAACGGGCTGACCATTCCCAGATTACTGGTCATTTCCGGTATTTGCAAAAGCACCAGCGATGCCAGACGTCTGGTTCAGGGAAGCGCAGTCTCTATCGATGATGTAAAAATCACCGATGTCAACTATTCTCTTTCCCGGGATTCGTTTGCCGCCGGAAGCATAACTTTACGGGCCGGAAAGAAAAATTTCCGCAAAGTGGTATTGAAATAATACGCTTGCAGTGCTATATTAAGAAACATACGGATGCCAATTTAGCTCAGTCGGTAGAGCAATTCACTCGTAATGAATAGGTCATCGGTTCGATTCCGATAATTGGCTCCATTTTTTACTTGCAAAAAAATTAAACCGATAGAAATCTGCAACAAGTTGCGTTTTTTTCGGTTTTCTTTTTTTTACGCAAGTTAATGGCAAGCTATAAACTTGCGGGCAATTGGCTTCGCTCGCCTTGATCGGCGCTTTCGGTAAAATGCGTTTATTTATTTGCGGAAATTTGATCATAGGGTGGCCGACTTGTCGAAAAATCATAAAAAAAATATATACTCCGATAAAAACAACTTGACAACGTTTCCATCCAATGCTATATTAAGGAACAGTATTTACGGGGCAGTAGCTCAGTTGGCTAGAGCGATACGTTCGCATCGTATAGGTCGTGGGTTCGACTCCCATCTGCTCCAC
>JAGBZM010000018.1 GCA_017628235.1 Lentisphaeria bacterium
ACCGGGCCCATGCTGAAGGGGATCACGTACATGGTACGGCCGTGCATACAGCCTTTGTACAGGCCGAGCAGGGTGGTTTTCAATTCTTTGGGGTCGATCCAGTTGTTGGTCGGACCGGCATCTTCTTTCTTTTCAGAAGCGATGAAAGTACGGGCCTCAACGCGGGCCACGTCAGACGGATCAGAACGGAAAAGCAAACTGTTGGGGCGTTTGGCGGGATTGAGGCGGGTAGCCAGACCGGATTCGACCATCTCATTGCAGAGGCGGTCATATTCGGCTTTGGAACCGTCGCACCAGTAAACGGCATCGGGTTCACAGATTTCGACCCAGCTGTTGACCCAAGCGATCAGCTTGGCATTGGCAGTCGGAGCCTGATTGAGCATCTTTGTCATCATCTCGTCCTTTCTTTTTTATGTTTTGACAAAAGTGTATTTTTTGATTTTACACGCGGCTGATTTTTCGCCTCGTGACAAAAACCGAAATTAACACTTAATATAGCATGCGGCAAGGTATTTTTCAATGCGCTGAAAGCATAAAAAGAATGGATTTTTTGTCAAAAGGTTTGTGCAGCGGCTGAAGCCGGCAGGATGGTTCAATTTTCCGGGAAGTGATCCGGGTACATCGTCCCGCCGGATATCATACCGCTTCCAGGATATTTATTTTCTTCCGGTAATGGGCCGTCGGAGCGATCAGTTTTTTTGTGCGCTGTCAGCAACGCAGTGTGAAAGTGCCGCCAGTGCGATCACGTTGGGCAGCACCATCAGCTGATTGAATAGATCCTGCAGTTCCCACGCCAGATCGTTTTTTATCAGCGTTCCGGCGAAAATGAAGATCACCGAGATCACGGTGTAGACCGCCGCCGCTTTCCGGCCGAAAAGATAATGGGCATTGATCTTGCCGAAAAGATTCCAGCTGATGATCGTAGAAAAGGCGAAAAACAACAGGCAGACCGCTACAAAAATATTACCGAAAGCATCGGTCGTCACCGAAGCAATGGCATACTGTACCAGATTGGTTTTGGTAAGTCCCGCATCGGCAATCATCTGATTATAGGTTTCTCCGGTCGCTCCGGCCAGAACCCCGTCACCGGTATAGAGCGTGGAAATCACGATCAATGCTGTCATCGTCAGTACGATCACCGTATCAATAAATACCCCTATGAATGCCACTGTCCCCTGTTCATGCGGCGAAGAAGCATTGGCGATCGCATGGGCGTGCGGAGTGGAACCCATGCCCGCTTCGTTGGAAAACAGTCCGCGCTTTACTCCCTGACTGACTGCCGTTTTCAGCGCATAGCCGAAGCCTCCGCCGAGCAGAGCTTCAGGCATAAAGGCATACTTGAAGATCAATCCGAAAGTTTCCGGCAGATATTTCCATCTCAATCCGAGGATCACCACTCCTCCGGCGATGTAAAGAAGAGCCATCAGCGGCACGATTTTTTCCGTGACCCGGGCGATGCGGGAAGTTCCTCCGGCAAAGATGATCCCGGCAAATAAGGCGATCACCGTTCCCACTGTCCAGGTGGGAATACCGAAAGCATTCTGACTGGTCTCCCCGATGGAGTTGGCTTGAACCATGCATCCCATGAACCCCAGCGAAATGATCAATGCCGCTGCAAAAAAGAATGCCAGTATCTTTCCGCAGAAATTGGGAAATGCCTTATTTATGTAGTATACCGGCCCGCCGTGAATCGTACCATCGTTATCGGCAATGCGGGTCTGCTGGGCCAGAACCGCTTCGGCATAGATGGTGGCCATGCCGAAAAAGGCGATGATCCACATCCAGAATATCGCTCCCGGCCCGCCGGTGAGGATCGCTCCGGAAGCCCCGACGATATTGCCGGTACCGACTTGTGCCGCCACCGCAGTGGAGAGAGCCTGAAAGGAACTGAATCCGCCGGAATTTTTTTTGCCGTGCAGAGAAAATTTGGCAAAGGAGTTTCTCCACCCCTCTTTGAAACAGCGCACTTGAACAAACTTTGTCCGTACCGTATAAAAAATGCCGATCCCCGCCAGCAGAAAGGTCAGTATATAATCTGACAGACTGCTGTTGATCAGCGAAACGATCTTCTGTAATTCTTCCATATATCCCACACCCGGAATTGATTTTTTGACAAAATCATAATATACTCCGGAAAACGGATAAAGTCAAAAATTCCGTTTTTTACTTATTGAAATTCCAGACGGTTGCTGAATGCTGCCGCAATAGTTGCTCCATCGGCGTAGGATAAATTTGCTCCGGCGGGCAATCCGAGGGCCGGACGGGTCAGTTTTACCGGCAGGTCAGCGAGCAATTCAGTCAGAAATGCCGCAGTGGCCCGTCCCTCCACATCGGAACTCAATGCGAGGATCACCTCTTTGGTTTCCGGGCGGGATGCTCTCCGGCGGAGCAGTTCCAACCGCAGCGAAGAACCGTCTTCGCCATCCAGCGGCGATATTCTGCCGCCGAGGATGAGATATTTGCCCCGGAAGTAGTTACCTTTTTCCACTGCAAAGAGTTGCGGCATGGTTTCCACCACGCAGATCACCGAATCATCCCGGCGCAGATCAGAACATATATCGCACCGCTGTCCCCGGCCGCAGATCGCTCCGCAATCCGGACAGGTGCCTACGCTCTCCGGCAGCCCGGAAACGATCCGGCCTAAAGCACGTTTCCGGTCATCATCCCATTCGAGCATGGCCAGAGCCATTCTTTCAGCACCTCTCCGGCCGACACCGGGGAGCATTTTAAGATATTCGATTAATTCGTCTGCGGCTTCCGGGAATTTCAAAATATACCTCCTGAATCGTATGTTGTCCGGAGAATAATATATACCCCCGTCCGGCAGTGTGCAAGTGCGGAAAATACCCGAAGCGGATTTTTTAACTGACATACATGGCTGAAACTGCTTGAAAATTGTTGAAATTCATTTGTAATTTCATTAAGGATGTGTTATATTCAACACCGTTGAATAACGGGGTGGTTTTGCAATTCAGAAGAGGTGTTTTTTTCTGTCGCTCCGGAACATAATATTAAGGATGGTTGAGTAAATGTCTTGGCGGAATATTCTGTTGCTCCTGCTGGTGATATGTGCAGTTCACCTGCTGGTGATTTTCGGCTGTATGTACCGGGGCAAAAGCAGCAGCGGCCGGGAAACGGCAGCGGGGAAAGATGGTTCCGGCGGCGGGATACTGGAAAAAATTTTCCCTTCGGAAAAAGTGGAGGCGAAACCGGTTCCAAAAGCACCGGAATCGCTTAAAGTTCTTCCCTGGAAATACGGCAAAAACGGGGTGCTGCCGCCCAATTTGCAGAAACAGGCAAAAACGGCCAAAAGTGCTATTGTCGTGGATTTGGGGACCAGACAGGTTTTGTGGGAGAAAAATTCCCGTCAGCCGGTGCCTGTGGCTTCGCTGACCAAACTGATGACTGCACTGCTGGTGGCTGAAAAGCTGGGAAATATTCCCGGTTTTTCATTGGATGAAAAGTTGACCATGAGTCAGACTGCCGCTTCGGTAGAGAGCCGGAAATTCAATGCCGGGGATCAATATACTGTCCGGGATATGATCCGGGCGATGATGATCGGCAGTGCCAATGATGCGGCAGTGCTGTTGGCAGAGAGAGTTGCCGGGAGCAGCGCGGATTTTGTGAAAGAGATGAATCTCCGGGCGGAAAAGATGGGATTGGCGGCGGCTGATTTCAACAGTCCCAGCGGTCTGCCGCAGAAAGGAGTCAATTCTCTGGCAACGGCCGGGGATATCCTGCATTTGTGTGAAGCGGTGATGAAGTATCCGGTAATCATGGAGTGCTGTTCTGAAAGTTATGCCAAATTGAGCAACGGCAAAGAAATATATACCACCAACGGTCTGCTCAAACATCCAACCCGGGCCCGTCCTTATTGGAAAAAGGTCGATGGATTGATCGGCTTCAAGACCGGTTACACCAATGCTGCCGGCAGCTGTCTGGCTTTTGGAGTCACCCGGAACGGCCGGACGGTGTTGGGGTGTGTTACCGGCTGCCCGGGGGCGGCGGACCGGGAAAGATTGTGCAGCGGTCTCATCGAATGGGCCTTTCAAAAACAAGAGGGGAAAAATTGAAGATCTGTCATGTTATAACCCGGCTGATCGTCGGCGGAGCGCAGGAAAATACTTTACTGACTATTCGCGGACATTTGGAAAAAGAACACTCGGTGGTGCTGGCGGCCGGATATTCTCCGGGGCGGGAGGGCAAACTGCTGGAAAATGCCGAATACGGTGAATTTCCGGTGCATGAATTTCCTGATCTGGTGCGGGAAATTTCACCGCTTCATGATTTAAAAGCATTTTTTGCATTGAAAAAATTTTTCCGGGAGAACCGTTTTGACGTGGTTCATACCCACAGTTCCAAGGCCGGGATCATCGGACGGCTGGCGGCGCGTGCCGCCGGAGTGCCGGTAGTGGTGCATACCGTGCATGGTCAGGCATTCCATCCCTATCAGAGCCGTTGGAAAAACCGTCTTTTTATCTTTCTGGAAAAGTTCGCGGCGCGGTACTGCGATAAGATTTACGCGGTGGCCCAGGCGATGATCGATCAGTGTGTGGCGGCAAAAGTTGCCCCGGCAGATAAATACATGGTGGTTTACAGCGGGATGGATACCGGAGCATTTGCCCGGGCGGAACGCAGTGAAGAATTACGGAAAAAACTGGGAATCCCGCCGGCAAGCCGTACTGTGGTTACGGTGGCGCGGCTCTTTCCGCAGAAGGGTTATGAATATGTGATCCCGGCCGCCAAAAAAGTACTTGCTGAACGTCCGGATACTCATTTCTTACTGGTCGGTGACGGGCCGATGTATGATGATTTGCTGGCAAATCTGCGCCGCGACCGGATCGACGGCAACTTCCATTTTGCCGGATTGGTTCCGCCGGGCGAAGTGGCTTCATGTATCGCTCAGGCGGATATACTCTGGCATTTGTCGCTCCATGAGGGACTGCCCCGGGCGGTGGTACAGGCTCTGGCCGCCGGGATTCCGGCGATCGGTTTTGCTCTGGACGGTACGCCGGAGGTGATAACAGAAAATGTCACCGGTTTCCTGACCGGGGCCGAAGATGTGGCTTCCGTAGCGGAAAAAACCGTCAAATTGCTGGATGATTCGGAATTAGCCCGGCAGTTGGGACATAATGGCCGGAAACGGGTGCTTGAACAATTTGACTGGCGGAAAATGTGCAACATCCTGGAGGATGAATATACGATGCTGCTGGCCGCAAAAACGACTGTTGTCAAGTGAGTACTGCCGGTTTGTACAAATAATTTGTTGTAAAATACCCTGATTATATCCGGAGGCGGCTTGATTTTTTGATAATTAGGGTTATTTTATTATCAGGTTGATTTGTGTGGGGGAAAGGGTAAAATCATGAGTGCTGAAAAAATCAGAAATTTGCGGAGCAATATGCGTTCTTCCGAGCGCAGGATCAAGGAGTTTTGCGCCCGGCAGGTACCGACGGAGATATTTCATTATACGTTGAGTCAGATGCGGGCGATAGATACTCTTTACGCGCTGAACCGGGATACCGGAACGGGAGTGCAGTTGAAAGTTCTGGCGGAAACGCTGGCGATCACTCCGGCGGCTGCCAGTGAGATGGTCGATACGCTGGTGCGTAAGGGGGCGATCATCCGCAAAAGTGATCAGACTGACCGGCGGGCGGTACGGTTGTTTGTCGGTGATACTCTGCGGGAGAGATTTGAGGATTGTGAATCGTCGCTGGATGGTTTGATGGAGCATTTTTTTGCCACGCTTTCCGGCGAAGAAAAAGAGGTTTTCTGCAGTGTTGCAGAAAAGTTCGCGGCTTTTACTGCTGAACCGGATAATTTCCCCGGGGTGGATAAGTGATATCGTTTTCTGTTTCTGCATTGGAAAAAGCTCCGGTACACCGGCATGGTACTCTGCCGGAGGAGTTTCTGGATCTTGCACCGGATGATCTTTTTCAGACTGCCGGAGAGGTCGATTATGATTTGAATGCCGCGCTGGTATCCGGCGGGGTATTGATTTCCGGCCGGATGTCTGTTCCGTTGAAAAGTACCTGCGGCCGCTGTCTGAAGGAGATGCAGTTTACTTTGGCGGCAGAGAAGCTGCATCTGTTTATGGAAATCACCGATGCAATGGAGATCGTGGAAGCTGATGAAGAGCTTCGGGCGGAACTGCTTTTGAATCTGCCGATGAATCCGTTGTGCCGTCCGGACTGCCGGGGGTTATGTCCGGAGTGCGGTTGTGATCTCAATGAAAAGATCTGCCGGTGTGAAACCGGAAGCAGCACTCTGCAGGAGTCTCCCTGGAGCGCATTGGACGGTTTGGATTTGTAATATGGACAACTGCATCCGCCACTTTACCGGATACCTGACTGTGGAAAGAGGCTTGAGCTTGAATACTGTCTCCGCTTATGCCGGGGATTTGACGGCACTGGAGGATTTTCTGAAAAACACCGGTATTTCCCATTGGCGCGGGGTGGATCGGGAAGATCTGCTGGATTTTCTGGATTTTCTGCGGGACAGGGGGATGGAGAGTTCATCCATTGCGCGCCATCTGACGGCGGCAAAGATGTTTTACCGTTATCTGACGGCGGAGAAACTGGTTGATGCCGATCCGACGGCCCTGATGGATTCTCCGAGATTGTGGCGGATATTGCCGGATTGTCTTTCGGTGGCGGAGGTCGATGCTCTGTTGGGAGCTTATGTTTCCGGCGGGGATGCGCTGGAACAACGCAACCGGGTGATACTGCACTTGCTTTATGCTTCCGGATTGCGGGTATCGGAATTGACGGATCTGAAAGTCGGGAGTGTGGATTTTGAAACGGCGCTGCTCCGGGTGCGAGGCAAGGGGAGCAAAGAGAGGGTGGTGCCGGTGGCCGGAAATGTTCTGCAGATGCTCCGGAGGTATATTGCCGGAGCGCGGGAAGAATTGATTTCACTGATACCGCAAACCCCTTATCTTTTTGTTTCCCACCGTTCGCGCCGGCTCAATCGGGAACGGGTATGGGCGGTGATCAAGGAAGCGGCATTCCGGGCAGGGATCGCGAAAAACATTCATCCGCACACTTTACGTCACAGCTTTGCCAGTCATTTGCTGGCTAACGGGGCCGATCTGCGGGCGATCCAGGAGATGCTGGGTCATGCCGATATCGGTACTACGGAGATATATACTCATGTGGATCGCGGCAGACTGGCGGCGGTGCATCAGAAATTTCATCCCCGGGGGTGATGGGAATGGCTTATTTATTAAAAGATATAGTGCTTGATGCGGCAAAACTGCCGGGAAATTGGCAGAAAAGGTGTATCGAAATCGCGGCACAGAGAACCGGTATCGCCTCTGACCGGATCGCTTCGGCAGAGATTCTTTCAGCTTCAGTGGATTCCCGGCGCGGAACTCCGAAGCTGCTGTTGACAATGTTGTTGACCGGGGAGGTTCCGGAAACTCCGGTCGAGGAACTGGCGGCCTTTACAGTACCGCCTCTGCTACTGCCTGAAAACAGCCGGCTGCGCCATCCGGTAGTCATCGGCACCGGACCTGCCGGAATATTCGGTGCGCTGGTGTTGGCGATGGCCGGGGCGGAACCGGTGATCATCGACCGGGGAAGTCCGGTGGATAAAAGGGTGGAGGATTACCGCAGATTCATCTGTTCACGGGAACTTGATCCGGAGAGCAATCTGCTGATCGGTGAAGGCGGAGCCGGGACATTTTCCGACGGGAAATTGTATACCGGCACCAGAGACTTCCGGGCGGCATGGGTGAAAAAGATCATGGTGGAGTGCGGCGCACCCGGAGAGATAATCTGGCAGAAACGGGCGCATGCCGGTTCGGATAATCTGGCGGTGATGGCGGCGAATCTGCGCCGGAAAATCGAAAAGGCGGGCGGAAAATTTATTTTTCACACCAATATAGATGACATCCATACGGTCAACGGGATTTGTGCCGGAGTGAAAAGCGCATCCGGAGAGATATTCGATGCTCCGTCAGTTCTGCTGGCACCGGGATTGGGCGGCCGGGAACTGGTCCGGAAGCTGACCGGCAAAGTGCAGTGGAGTCGCAAGCCGTTTCAGATCGGCTGCCGGATCGAGCATCCGCAGGAGTTGATCGACCGGGCAATGTATCACATGAGCAGGCCGGAGGCTCTGGGGGCAGCGGAATATCATCTGGTTTCCAGACGGCATGTCCGGCATACAGCTTCATTCTGTATGTGTCCGGGCGGAGAGGTTGTGAATGCTTCGGCGTGGGAGAAACACTCCATAACCAATGGTATGAGTTGTTTCGCCCGGTCCGGAAAATTTGCCAACAGCTGCCTGATCGCCACGTTTGCTCCGGAAGAAAGTGGAGATCTGCAAGCGGTCGACCGGATGTTTGACGGATTGGAAACGCGCTGTTTTGCTGCCGGCGGCGGTGATTATACGCTTCCGGCGCAGGATGCGGCGGCATTTATCCGCCGGGAAGACGGTCTGAAAAACCGCCGCAATTCGACGGCGGTCGGGGTGATTCCCGGCCGGATCGATGAGATCGTGCCGCCGGAACTTTATCAGGCTCTGGTTTCCGGATTGAAAGATTTTGATTCCCGGATACCCGGTTTTATCCGGCAGGGTAAATTTATCGGTGTGGAGAGTTGTGTGTCTTCGCCGGTGCGTTTTCTGCGTGATCCGGAAACGCTGCAGAGTTCACTGCCGGGGTTGTATTGTGCCGGCGAGGGATGCGGGGCGGCCGGCGGGATAATTTCCGCTGCTTGCGACGGCATCAGGTGTGCGGAAAAAATGCTGCAATATGCCGGATAATCCGGCCGTATCTCCGGGGTGGGGGATTGACAAACCGGATTTGCCGGGGTATATTGAAAAGGTGACAGATATATAGTCTGTAAAATATGTGGAAAGGATAACGGAAATGAGTGTTGCAATTTTGATGGGCAGTAAAAGCGATCTGGATATCGTTCGCAATGCCTTTGATGTACTTGATGAATTCGGGGTGAAATTTACCGCCCGGATCATGTCCGCGCACCGGACACCGAATGAAGCGGCGGAATTTGCCTGCGCTGCGGAAGCCAACGGCTGCAAAGTGATCATCTGTGCCGCCGGTATGGCTGCTCATCTCGGAGGGGTGGTGGCGGCGCATACCACCTTGCCGGTGATCGGCATCCCGATGGCTTCAGAACCATTCAAGGCGATCGATTCTCTGCTGGCCACCGTGCAGATGCCTCCGGGGATCCCGGTGGCGGCGGTGACTTGCGGCAAGGCGGGGGCGAAGAATGCGGCACTTTATGCAATAAGCATCCTCGCGACGGCGGATGCTGCGCTGGCGGCGAAGCTGAAAGAATTCCGCGAAAAGCAGCGCAAGCAGGTGTTGGCGGCAGATGAAGAGCTGCAAAACGAGCTCAACGCAAGAAAAAACGTAAAAAATTGAAGAAATTTTTAAAATCCGCTTGCATTTTGCACAATCAGCGGTTATTTTATATGACTGTTATCCGCTAATGCAGTGGATGCTCCAGGTGGGTTGGTAGCTCAGTCGGTAGAGCATCGCCCTTTTAAGGCGGTGGTCCCGGGTTCGAGTCCCGGCCAACTCACCATTTTTTTGTGAAATTTTTAATTAACCATAATGAGGTCGGTGAAATGAGTAAAGTCTGTGCCATCTGCGGCAAAACCAAAGGCAACGGCGGCTGCATCACCCGTAAAGGTTTGGCGATCAAAGCCGGCGGTATCGGTATGCACGTTGTCAAAAACGTCAAACGCACGTTTGAAGTCAACTTGCAGAATGTTAAAATCAATGAAGGCGGCACCGTTAAAACTGTTAAGATGTGTACCGCTTGCATCCGTACCGGAAATTACGTCAAAGCGTAATCCGGCGGAAACAGAGTGCAAAAGAATCGGACAGAGTAATAATACTTTGTCCGTTTTTTATTTCCGGGGAATCGGGGGAAAGTTTTATGTTGGGATTGGGCGATGTTTATATCACCGGTGCGGTGCTGGGCAGTATTGCGGCCTCAGTATTCGGGGTGATTTACGGTGCACTGCGCTGGAATAAGGATGGGGAAGAGAAATGACTATTTCGGCAGTGATTTCTTCATCGATGAATTCAGTGGTAATGGGCGCGTTGCTGCTGCTTTATGCGGCGATGATCTGTTATCTCGGTTTCCGGGGCTTTCGCAAGACCAGAAACAGCAGTGACTATCTGCTGGCCGGAAGATCGGTCAATCCTTTTGCGATGGCGATGAGTTACGGTGCGGCCTTTATCAGTACTTCGGCACTGGTTGGATTCGGCGGTATTGCCGGTGAATACGGTATGGGGCTGATGTGGCTGGTATTCATGAATATCGCTTTCGGGATCATCGTTGCCTTTATCTGGTTCGGCCGGAGAACGCGTCAGATCGGTCTGGTGCTGGATGCGAAAACGTTTCCTGAATTTATCGGCCGCCGTTTTCAGAGTGAGAGGATGAAAATTTTCATTGCGGCGGTTATTTTCTGTTTTCTGCCGCTGTATTCGAGTGTGGTGCTGATCAGCGGGGCGCGTTTTCTGCAGGAGGTAATGGCACTGCCTTATCTGCCGGTGCTGTTCATTTTTGCGGCGGTGGTGGCGGTTTATGTGATATTCGGCGGTTTGAAAGGGGTGATGTATGTCGATGCTCTGATCGGCAGCATCATGGTCGGCGGGATGCTGACTTTGCTGGTGCTGTGTTATATCCGGCTGGGCGGGGTGACAGAAGCGCATCAGGCTCTGACGGATATGGCTTATCTGGTGCCGGAGAGACTGCCGGATGAATATGCTTTGGGGCACCGGGGGTGGACGGTCATGCCGGAATTCAATTCGGTGTGGTGGTGGACACTGGTTTCCAGTCTGATGCTGGGAGTCGGGATCGGAGCATTGGCGCAGCCGCAGCTGGCGGTGAGATTTATGACGGTGAAAAGTGACCGTGAATTGAACCGGGCGGTAATGGTTGGATCATTTTTCATTCTCTGTACCGCCGGGGCGGCATATATGATCGGCGCATTGAGCAACGTATTTTTCTTTCACACGGATAAGGGTATTGCCGAGGGCAAGGCGCAGCTGGCGATCGAAGCGGCCGGGGGTAATCCGGATCTGATCATTCCGATATTCATCCGCGAAGCATTGCCGCAGGCGGTGCTGTATATATTTGCCTTGACAATGTTGTCGGCGGCGATGTCGACATTGTCGAGTCTTTTTCATGTCAGCGGCAGTTCCATCGGGCATGACATTTGCGGGAAATTGCATGGGGAGCGTGACAGTGCGGCGCTGACCCGGATCGGGGTGTGCATCGGAATCGTATTGAGTCTGATTTTTGCGGTTATTCTGCCGCCGGGGATAGTGGCGCGCGGTACGGCGATATTTTTCGGAGTGTGTGCGGCGGCGTTTCTGCCGGCATATGCGGCGGCACTGTACTGGAAGCGGGCGACCCGGGCGGGAGTCTGGACTGCGATCGCTGTGGGTACCGGGGTATCGGCATTCGGGCTGCTGTTTCTGCACCGTAAAGAATCCGCGATGCTGGGGGTATGTGAAATGCTGACCGGCAGGACGGAACTGATTTCTGCTCATCCCTGGCCGTTTGTCGATCCGTTTGTTTATGCGTTGCCGTTGTCACTTTTATCGCTGATCGTGGTCAGTCTGCTGACCTCTCCGCCGGATGCGGAACACGTAAAAAAGTGTTTTGAAACCAGATAACGGCATAAAGTGGCGGAAGTTGCGCAGACAGAATTTCCGGAAAGTGGATATGCTCATGGCAAATTTTCTGGCGGTGGAAGCGACAGTCAGATTCCCTATTCAGATAAAATAAGTTCGGATAAACCGCAGTATTTGGCCGGGGTGGCCAAAAAAACAGGATTTATCCGATGATATCAATAAAAAAATCCCCCTGACCGGAGGAGAATATGTTTTTTATTGTCAGGGGGATACCGGTTCAGTGGATCACTTCGATCCCGGCCGGAGCATCGATGGCGACCTTCCGGCCGCGTTCGGCGGTTATCCGGATTGTTCCGTGAGCAGTCGGCACGCTGCCGGAGACATATTCCAGATCTCCGGTGTCGGGCCGGATCGATACTTTACTGCCGCCGGGAGCAAGGAATTTCACCCCAAGCACCCTTTCGCTCAGGAACGGGGCCGGTCCGCAGCTCCAGCCGTGACTCAGGCTGTGGCGCAAGCCGACATAACAATATTTGCCGAAGTCGGCGTGGATATCTTTTTTGCCGGGAACCGGCAGCTGATCGATACCGAAGGCGTTGTCGGTCCAATTCAAATCGAAATCCTCCCAGAAACTGGTGGCGCCCATATCCAGCATCGCTCCCCAGTAACGGCGGATCAATTCCAGTGCGGGTATGGTATCTTTGGCCAACAGCATATAATAGCCGTAGAAAGTACTGACGCCCATGAATGGATCGTTTTCCAGCACATCGCGGCGGTCGGCCAGGCCGGTTATGGTGAGCAGGGCCGCCGGAGCTTTTCTGCCGGACGGGTCGGGGATATGCCGGGCGAGGGCGGTTTTGGCCAAAGTGGAAGCAGAGTGATCCATTTGCAATTCAGCCATGATCTTTTCTCCGGTCGAATGCATCCAGTAGAGCAAAGCCTGTATCCCGGCGTGTTTGGCTTGCAGATTGTCATTATTCGGCCAATCCAGAAACCGCCGTTCCGGGACACATTCGCTGCCGTCGGGATTGACAAACGAACTGTATTTTTCCAGCATCGTCCGGAAATATTCGGCATGGCGCAGCAGAAATTCTTTGTCTCCGGAAGCCATGTAATAGTCCCACACGCTGATGATGAACCAGCAGGAATAGGTGTAAATCTGGTTCATCGGCATATCTGCCGGAGCCTGACGGATGAGGAATTCAAATGAATCCCGGATGATCGACAAATCGGAAAAAGCGCAGCATATGCCTTTGATTTCCGGGTGCATATCGCCCATCCAGACGATCCGGTCACGTTTGGCTCCGTCGTAAATATACTCCTGCATACACAGATGTACGGTACGGACAGCGGTTTTCCAGATACGGTTCAATCTCTCATCGGATGATTCAAAAGCACCGGTGACTTCCAGATCGCATTCAGAAGCAATTCCCATGATGTGCTGGCAGTGGATAGTGGTATCTCCGGCATTTTCCAACCGGACAAAGCGGAATACGGTATTGCCGTAATCCAGCATCCCGCTGTGCGGTGTATCCAGAATGGTATCTTTGCGCGAACACTCCTGATTGGAATTGCCGAGGGCTTCGCTGACCGATTCTCCGAATTTTATCCGGAGCCTGCCGGCATCTCCGAAGTTATTGAACCGGATGCCGCCGCAGATGGCCTGACCGAAGTCCAGCAGGATGGAGCTGCCCGGTACAAAATCGGTTTCCGGAGGCAGATAATGGATGACTGCCTGATACTCCTGATTGCCGACCAGTCTTTCGGCGTTGATAACTCCGTTATTGCAGATGATCGCTTTGACCGGGATGTAGATTCTGCTCCGCCGGTCACGGAGGCAATTTTCGTGAAATTTCATGTTTGCAACAATCCTTTTGTTTTATAAAAATTTCAATACATGTCCATAATATAGCGTAAAAAATTTTTCAAACCATGACAAAATTATTTTTTTTCTGCACAAAAGAACAAATTTTGAGCTTGAGTTGCGGAAAAGTTGCCGGATGGCGCGGGGACGGGCTTGTTGGCGAATGCGGGCTTTTGCCGTAAAAAAATCTGTCTGCTCCTTGCAATCCGGGATTACCGGTATTATATTTTATTTGAATAGCTTTTACTGCTGTTTCGACTTATATTTATTGGCAAGGAGTGGATTTTGATAAGAACCCGGAAAAATTTGCCGGTTGAACCGGAAACAAAACATCATGTGCGTCTGAAGCACATTTTTTTCTGTATTGTGATGCTGCTGGCGATGCTGGCGATGGTCTCTCATGCCCCGCAGGACTGGAATGCGCTCAAAGGGGGGATCAGTGCCCCGCCTTTGAATTGGATCGGTTCGCTGGGAGCAGGATTCAGTCATGTGGTGTTGTTTGCCTGCGGGATCGCCGGTTATATACTGGTGGTACTGTTTCTGTTGCGGGCATTCCGGCTGCTGCTGCCGGGGGCCGGGAGCGTGAAAAGTTTTCTTACCGGAACTTTTCTGGTCACTGCCGGAGCGATGCTGCTGCTGGCGTTGACTCCTGAACCCTTTGCGGCGATCACTCACAATCTCGGTCTGGGCCGGAGTGAAGAACCGCTGAAAGCTCTTTCCGGCGGGTTGATCGGGCAATTTTTTGCTGCTCCGCCGTGTGATCCGGAGATTGCGGCCGGATGTTTGCGGCAGTTGATCGGCATGGTTGGGACGATGGTGGTCGGCTGGATCATGGTGACATCCGGCGGAGTGATTTTGTATGTATCCGACTGGCACGAACTTCTGCGGGGTACGGCGGCGGTGCGGACATCGGCTGCCGGTGGTGTTTCTTCGCTGTTGTCCAAATGGGAAGAGCATCGTGCCGCCAGAGCGCAGGCAGCGGAAGCGGCCCGGAATGAAGCGGAATTTGAGGAGGAAATCCCGGAAAGCGAACCTGTTGTTCCGGAGAAAACGCCTGTTCCCGAAAGGCGTTCACGCCTCTCATCACTTTTGGCGGATCTGGAGAATGCTCCGGAAGATGAGTTGCCGCTGGTTCCGGAACGTGCAGAGGAGGTCGAAGTTCCGGCAGCACCGGCAGCTTCCGGTTTTTCGATGCGTTCGATTCCGGTGGAAAAAGTTCCGGAAAAGGCCGCTGCCATTGAAACTCCGGAGGTCGGGCATCAGGTCGTGCGTCCCGGGGAGAAACTGCGCGGCGAACACGGTGAATTTGTTCTGCCGCTGGTCAGTATGCTGGCGCAGGGAACCAATGTGGTCGGTGAGAGCAGCGAAGCTATTGAACTGGCTAAGAGCAAGATCCAGCAGACACTGGAAGATTTTGCCATTGCCGGGCGGGTCACCGGTCACGTTTCCGGTCCCCGGGTCACCCGTTATGAGATCACGCTTGATCCCGGGATCAATGTAAAGAAAGTTGAACAGATCCAGGATAATATCCGCATGGCACTGGCGGCGACCAGTATTCGGGTACTTGCTCCGATACCGGGGCGGTCGGTGGTGGGTATTGAAGTATCCAACAGCAAGCCGGAAGCGGTTTTCATGCGGTCGGTAATGGAGAGTGATGAGTGGAAATACGGCAAAGCGGAAATTCCGTTGGCTCTGGGCAAAAATGTTTCCGGCAAACCGGTGATCCTTGACCTGGCTAAAGCTCCGCACATGCTGGTGGCCGGTGCTACCGGTACGGGTAAAAGTGTCTGTTCCAATTCGATCATCACCAGTTTGCTTTTCAAGTTCAAGCCTGATGAATTGCGTTTGATAATGGTCGATCCGAAAATCGTGGAATTTGATGCTTACAAGAAGCTGCCGCACCTGCTTACTCCGATCATCAACGATTCGGCCAAAGTGCCTGTTGCTTTGCGCTGGGCGGCCAACGAAATGGATCGCCGGTATCATATTCTGGCCAGTGTCGGGGTGAAAAAACTTTCGGAATTCAACAGCCGTCCGCGTTCCGGGGAACCGGAATTTGACCATGAGGGCAATCCGGTGCCGGACAAAATGCCGCTGCTGGTGATCATTCTGGACGAACTGGCGGATCTGATGATGACTGAAGCGAAAAAAGATGTGGAAACCAATATTACCCGTATCGCTCAGAAAGGCCGGGCGGCAGGCATTCATATCATTGTGGCCACCCAGCGGCCGAGTACCAATATTATTACCGGTGTGATCAAGGCGAATCTGCCGACGCGGTTGTGTTTTCAGGTGCGTTCGCTGGTTGACAGCCGGGTGGTGCTGGATACGCCGGGGGCGGAGAAGCTGCTCGGTATGGGCGATATGCTGGTGATGACCAGTTCCAGTATGGAAATTGAACGTGTACAGGGAGCGTGGGTCAAAGATGATGATATCAAGAATGTGGTGAAGTTTGTTTCCGATCAGGCTCCGCAGCGGTTCAATGATACGGTTCTGGCGGAGAGTGAAGAAAGTGAAGAGGAGATCGACGAAGACATGGAGCGCATCGACCCGGAGGATCGGGCAGATATTGCGCCGCTGATCCAGAAATATATGCGGCCGGGGGATGATGATATCATGCGCCGGGCTTTGGAGGTGGTGATCCTTGACCGGAAAGCCAGTACCAGTTATCTGCAGCGCAGGTTGAAAATCGGCTACAACCGTGCCGCTGAATTGGTCGACCAAATGGAGGAACGCGGTATTGTCGGACCGCCTTCCGGAAGCGGTAACAAACGGGATATTTTGATTTTTGACGGAATCGATATAGGATAAGTGAATCGTCCGGAAAACGGTTTGAACCAGATTGTTGCAAAAACGGTTCAAATCGGGAAAACAGATTGATCCACAGGAGATTGTCCGCAAGCCGCCACCGGCGGTAAAAAAATATTGTAAAGCTTATTATAAATTGTAAATAAATAAGGAAATAAAGATGTTGGATTTTGGCACAGATATGAATGAGCGCAGTGATTCTGACCGCGATGAGTTGTTCAGTGTTCCCGCTTCAGAAGAATCATCCCGGCCGTCAGCCGCCGCCGTTGCCGGAGAAGTTCCTTCTGCACCGGCGGAAAAGGTTCCGGCGCGCCCCCGGATCAAACCTCCGGTTCTGCCCAAGTACAATGAACCTTCTGCGCCGGTTTCTGCGGTTCAGCCGGTATTGCGCAATAATCCGCATTTTCTGCATCGCCGCCGTAAGGCCGAAGATTTTTCCACTGAAGATAAGATGGAAGTTTCCCGGATACTGAAAGCCGCGCGCACTGCCGCCGGATTGTCGCCGGAAGATGTGGAAAAATCAACCCAGATCCGCGCCCATTATCTGATCGCTCTGGAAGAAGCGGACTATGACAAACTGCCGCAGCCGGTCTATGTGCTGGCTTATTTGCGGAAGTTGTGTGAATTGTACGACATTCCGGAAGAGGAGGAAAATCAGCTGGTGCGCCCCTGGCGGAATATCCCCTGCGAATTGCCGGAAAATCTGCCCGCCGCTGTCCAGCAGGATGGCGAAAACGCCAATAGAAGGGTCCTTTACCGGCTGGAAATCATTCTGTTGGCCGCCGGAGCTTTGATCGTCGGCGGGATCATCGTGCTGATCGTGGTGCTGGTGGTGTCGCATTTCAGCGGTAAACATCTGCCGGCTCCGGAATTTGATAATGAGAAACTGCTGGAAATCCAGGAGACTCCCCGTCTGAATGCCCCGGAACAGCCGGCGGTAAACGGAAACAGATGAAATGTGCCGGGTTTTATCGGCAGGGGACTTGAAAAATAACGCTTGTTGAGATATCTTATATGAAGAGGCAATTTTTTTAATCACGCCTCTGAAATACAATTTTTGGCCCGGTAGCTCAGTGGATAGAGCAACTGCCTTCTAAGCAGTGGGTCGTGGGTTCGATCCCCGCCCGGGCTACCAAAAAAATAATCAGCCGTCCATTTGGGCGGCTTTATTTTTTTGGCAGCCAGGGCGTTGCGGTGGCGATGGGTTGCCTCGCTCTGCCCGGGCGGCAAACGTGCCGCCGCGATAAGCGCGCCTTACCCCGCACTGCCTCCACCGGTTGGATCCTCCCGCCCCGGGGCGGCAAATCTCAAATTGTGAGATTTGCTCTGCTATTTGCATTTCGCGGGCGGAAAAAATTTGTTTTTTGTGTCACTTTTGTGTAAAATATATGTTAGCGAGTACGGGAAAAGTACCGAAAAATGATGCGGGAGTTCCGCTGAAACAAAAAAAAAGAAAGGAAAAACAAAAAATGAAAAAGAGTCGTGGATTCACTCTTATCGAACTGTTGGTCGTTATCGCGATCATCGCCATCCTGGCTGCCATCTTGCTGCCGGCCCTCCAGAAAGCCCGTGAAAGCGGTCGTCGTGCCAGTTGCACCAACAACATGAAGCAGATCGGCAACGCTCTGGAATTCTACACCCAGACCTCCACCGGTCAGCTCCGTCCGAATGGCACCACCAAATTGGGGGCGCTTACTGCCGATGCGGCAGGTGCTTCTCTCGCGATGGAATTGCTCCGCAGCGAAGGTCACCTGACCGACCACAAAGTTTTTGTCTGCCCCTCCTCCACTGCGACTGCCGGCGACAGCGATGATACTTTGTCAATCGCCACCAAAAACCTGACCTATGGTTATGTTTACATCGACAGCCAGTACAGCAGTGCTTCTGCAGTCTCCGCTGACTTGAACGCTACTGGTGCTAATGGTGCTACCGGTGCTGCCAACCACACCGATTACGGCAACATCCTCTATGCTGACGGTCACGTCAAAGGCTATGCCGCTACCAAATGGTATACCGCTGAAAACACTGGTTCTGTTCAGGTTGCCCCGAACGGTGCGACTGAGTAATCCAGTCTGACGTAAGTCAAAAATCCAAAAACGCAGGAATAAACCCCTGCGTTTTTTTTATGCCTATCGCCCGGCAGTCAGCATCCCTTACACCCCCGGAGTAGTCTGTATAGTCTTGTAAATCGCTTGGCAGTATGCCGGTTAAATAAACTTCCCGCATTCTGTAAGGATTTGGCTGATTCCGTACAGCGGCAGATTCAACAACCACTCATCGTGCCGGTAATCTGACATGGAAGTGCGAATGGCGATCGCAGGGGTGTATTTCTCTGAATACACTTTCAGACTTTTGGCTTTCAGATTTTCTTCAGCCTTGACTTCCACGGGATAAATTCCGG
>JAGBZM010000019.1 GCA_017628235.1 Lentisphaeria bacterium
GAAACCATTGAAATGGCAAAGGCAAATGGATATAAGGAATATCGTCTTGGCGACAAAATCAACATGCCCAAACCAACTGCCTGCGGCACCTTTTCCGCCTGCGGCAAATTCACCCGGATACCGGAAATACGCACCACTGATGAAGATAACAGCAGAAAAAACAGCAACAGAAAAAAGAGGTCTGTCAACGCTATATATTGTCCGATGCGCCACAACGGCCGCAAACGGGTCCGGTAACGCCGGGTTCCGGTCTGTACCGTAAAGCTCATTCGTTGTCCTCCGGCATTTCTCCATTGTCCTGACGATCAAAAAAACCGGTCAATTCCAATGCGGCCTTTTCCATATCCAGCGTCAGAGCTTCCACCCGCACGGTCAGATAGGTATAACCGATATGGCAGGGGATCGCCACCGTCAATCCGGCCGCAGTGGTCAACAGTGCTTTAGCCAGCGGTTCACCGATATCACCGGCAGAAAAATATTCACTGGCCTGGATCGCCTCAAATGCATCAAGCATTCCCAGCACCGTTCCCAGCAATCCCAGCAGCAGCATCACATAACTCAAAGTCCCGAAAAGCGCGATATGCCGTTCCAGTTTGGGCAATTCATCCATCGCGGCATCATCCACCGCAGTCCGGATATCCACATCACCGCGCTGACGCGCCAGAATACCGGCACTCAGCAGTCTGGCCACCGGACCGGGAGTGTTGTCGCAGAGCGTCAAAGCTTCCACCACACCGTTGCGCTGCAATACATTGAAAAGTCCGCGCATCAACTCCCGGACACTGATCTCATCGCGGTGAAACTGAAAAACTTTCAGCAGAAAAATAAACAGTGCCAGCACTGCACACACCAGAATCACCCACATCACCGGGCCGCCGTCATCCATCAATTTGAAAAAAAACATCTTTTATCTCCGTTGTTTGAGCATTTGTTTTCTGAAATTACTCCGGGTTTTTCCCGCAAAATCACTGTTTATCAAAAATCTTTCACACCGGTCGATCAACCGCAATCCACGCTGCAGACCTCCGGCTTCACCACTGTCGCCGATCAACCGCAAAGCCGATTCGCAACTGCGGATGCACCAGGAACTTTCCGGAATGATCCCCCGGTTATACATATCTCCGGCGATATAGATCGCCTTTTCATATGCCGCCAGTGCCGCCGGATTGTCTCCGGAGTGTTCCAATGCGATTCCCAGCTTGACCGCCGCTTCCAGCCGTATCCGGTCAAACTTACTGCTTCCGGCCAGCTTGGCAAAACGGTCAGCCGACTCTTTGACCACCGCTTCCGCCAACGGAACTTTCCCGGCCAATTCACAATCCCCGGCCCGCAGCAGGGCAACGTCACTCTGATAGCTGTACGGCTGAACCGCCGCACTCTGGAGGAACAGCTTGCGGGCACTCTCCAGATCACCCTGCCGGAAACAGATCTCCGCTGACCGCATCATACTTTCAGCGGCCAGTGAACTCTCCTTACTGCGAAACATGCCGGACAATATCCGCTGCGCGCCCTCCGGATCACCGGTTTTGTCCAGAAATACTGCGTGCAGCAGTGCCGCTTCACCGGCATATCTGGTTCCGCTAAAATTTTTCTCCACCAGCACCAGATCCCGGATCACCGCACTCAAATCACCTTTTGTCACATTCCCTGCCGCCTGGCGCAGAACCAGCACCGCAAATGCTTCGCTGCCCGGATACACCGTACGCAGAATATCGGCCGCTTTGGCTGACATCTCCGCATCACTCACCGGATCAAAGAGATCCACTGCCATAAACAGTGCTTCGGGAGCTTTTTCATATTTGGGGTATTGCCGGGCACTGTTGAAAAATTCATTTGCCGCCCGGCGGAAGTCATTATTCTTATAGGACATCAATGCCTTTTTGAATGCTGCCATCCCGGCATATTCGGCAACTGCGGTCTCTTCGGCTTCACGATAGTACTGCCGCGCTTTCACATAAACAAATGAATCAGCCAGCAGATCGCCCAGAGCCATCTTTGCTGCCGCCCGGTAACGCGCTCCACCGGATTTTTCCAATTCTCCGGCCATCTCTCTGATTCCGGCTGCCTCTCCCCGGCGGATATAAAACTGCATCAGCAGAAAAGCCGCTTCATCGCACTCCTGTTTCCGGCCGGAAGCATGGGCATACCGGTAAGCTGCCTGCAACTCCTTCTCCGCCAGATCCGTCTTGCCGTTTTTCTCCAGAAAAGCGGCATATCTGCTCTGCCACAACAGCCGGTCGGAAGTCCCGGCCTTTTCAAATATTGTCCGGTTCAATTTTTCCAGTTGAGAAAAGTCTCTGGTCATTTCCGCACAGGCGATCGCTCCGGCGATCGCTTCCAGATGCCGGTTTTCCGGAAGTTCCTGCTTCTGCAGGAAAGTGAATAAATCAAATGCAGCCGCATAAGATTTCAAACGGTAAAGATCCGCCGCCGTATCAAAAAGTTCATCCGTCCGCTGCGGATCATCCGGATAAGACCGCCAGTAATTCTCTGCCTCGGCCACCGCCTTGCCGCCGTCAGCCAGAGCCAGCGCATCGATCAACTGCCGATGCATCTCCATTTTCACCGCTGCTCCGGAAGCAAACTCCATCGCCCGCCGCCACGCTTCAGCTGCAAATCCGTGATCTCCGGCTTTCCCGGCTGCTCCGGCGGCCCGGGAAAAGAGTTCCAATGCCCGCGAATGCAGCTGCACCGGGATCTTTTCCATAAATGCCGCGTGATTCTTTTTCAAATTCTGATATTTCCCGTCGGCAGATTCCACCAGATACTGCAAAAGTTCCACATTCACAGTACGCTTATCCGCCGGGATCTCCGCCAATACCGTTGCCGCATCTGCGATCCGGCCCAACCGGATCAGCGCATATGCCGCTTCAGCTGCCGCATAAAAGTGCCAGGGGGATTCCGGATGGATGAAAAGCCGCCCGGCCTGACGGTACGCTTCAGCTGCCCGGCCGGAATAGAGAGCTTTACCGGCTTCCGTCAACGCCGCCGGAGAAGATGTTTCTCCGATCCGGCCGGATACCAGCAAAAACAATTCGCAAGCTTCAGCGATCCGGCCGGTCATCATATAGAGCCTGCCCAAAGCAAACAACCGGGCATCCTCCATGTGATTGCTGTCAGTTGCCGCCGTCAACAGAACTTTTTCCGCTTCCGCATACCGGCCGCCGGCCGCCAGCAATTCACCCTCGACCACCCCGATCGGGTATCCCGGATAACGGCGGCGGAACCCCTCCAGCAGAGTCCGGGCCGCAGACAGTTTCTGATCGTGCAGATATGCGGTTGCCAGATTCAATGCAACTGACCGCCATAATCCGGCATCTTTCGCCTTGTCCGCACTTCTCAAAACGCTCTCATAGCTCCCGATCGCATTACGGTAATCCCCGGCGTAAAATGCTTCATCGCCCAAACGGCGTTCATCTGATGTATCGGCACAAAACACCATACCGGAAATCATCAGTACGGCAGTCAACAGCAACCGGTGTGCGCGTATTTTCACAATATCCGATCCTTTTTCAGCCCTGGATTCCCTCTCCGCTGTCGAGCTGACTGTCCGCTTTTTTAGTCACAGCGGCAGCTTTGGCTGCGGCGATCTGTTCTTTGATCCGGTCATTGATCTTCTGCTGCAATTCCGGACTTTCGGCCAATATCTGCTTGGTCTGATCCCGGCCCTGTCCGAGCTGTTCACCGTCAAAACTGAACCATGAACCGCGCTTTTCAATAATGCCCATGTCAGTGGCCACATCCAGAATTGACCCGGTACGGCTGATTCCCTCGTTATACATGATATCAAATTCCGCCACCTTGAAAGGAGGTGCCATCTTGTTTTTGATAACCTTTACTCTGGCCCGGTTGCCGGTCACGGCATCACCCACTTTGATCGCAGTGGATTTGCGGATATCCATCCGCACTGAAGCGTAAAACTTCAAAGCATTACCGCCGGGAGTCGTTTCCGGATTGCCGTACATCACCCCGATCTTTTCCCGGATCTGATTGGTGAATATGACACAGGTTTTGCTCTTGCTCGCCGCACCGGTAAGTTTACGCAGCGCCTGCGACATCAGACGCGCCTGCAAACCGACGTGGGAATCGCCCATCTGACCCTCGATCTCCGCCCGGGGAACCAGAGCCGCCACAGAGTCCACAACCAGTACATCCAGCGCATTGCTCCGGATCAGAGCATCGGCAATATTCAGGGCATCTTCACCGCAGTCGGGCTGGGAAACTACCAGTTTATCCACATCCACACCGATTTTAGCTGCATACGCCGGATCAAGGGCGTGTTCCACGTCGATGATCGCAGCATTGCCGCCGGCAGCCTGAGCATTAGCGATGACATGCAGACACAAGGTGGTTTTACCGCTGGATTCCGGTCCGAATATCTCCACGATCCGTCCTTTGGGCAAACCGTAAACTCCCAATGCGATATCCAGTGACATGCTTCCGGTGCTGATGACCGGAACATCGGTCACTGCCGCATTGGCTCCCAGACGCATGATGGTACCTTTGCCGAACTCTTTTTCGATCTGGCTGATCGCCAGAAGCAGGCTTTTCTCTTTATCCACTGCCGGAATATCTTTCTCTGCCATAATCTTCTCTCCTGTACTTTACTCTCTTCTGCGCTTAAATATCCAAATCTTTGACTTTGGCGGCATGTTTCTCAATGTACTCCCGGCGCGGCTCAACCACATCACCCATAAGCAGATTGAAAATTCTGTCCGCATTGATGGCATCTTCCATCGTGACCCGGATCATAGTACGGGTATTGGGATCCATTGTAGTTTCCCAGAGCTGTTCAGCATTCATTTCACCGAGACCTTTGTAGCGGTTGATCCGCAAACCGCTGCCGCTTTGTCCGCTGTTGCGGATGATCTGGAAAAGTTCTTTAAGTGAATACGCGCTCTTTTCGTTTTTACCGTCTTTGCCGGAAACTTTGAAAAGTTCCGTTTCCCCGGCCGTGAATATCTGCGCCGGTACGATACCGTATTTTGCCAGATCGGCCACGATGCCCACGCAATTTTCCGCTTCAAAGATATTGACCGTATCGATCCGGCTGGCGATCATATCTTCATCCAGGGTCCCGGCTGAACGCAATCTGGCCTCCGCCTCCGCAATGATCTGCTGCTGTTCATCACCGGTGTAAGCGAAAGCCGTACTGGAAGTACCGTTATGTTCGCGTACCGTGATATGGGAGACCGGACATCTGCCGTCCTCGCGGATCACCGAGAAGTATTCCGCCGCCTCCACGCCGCAGCGGGAAAGACCGTTGCCGGCCTGTGCGGCCCGGTTGTAGATCGCAATGATCTCCCGCACTTCCTCAATGGACAACTCCCGGTCAGCGGTTTTCACCTGCATATCTTCCAAACCGAGTTCCACCAGATAGCGGTTGAGCTGATCCTCGGTGTCGATATAACTGAATTTCTTGCCTTTGCTGACCCGGTACAAGGGCGGTTTGGCGATGTAGATGTAGCCGGCTTCGATAAGCGGTTTCATCTGACGGAAAAAGAACGTAAGCAGCAATGTACGGATGTGCGAACCGTCCACATCAGCATCGGTCATGATAACGACCCGGTGGTAACGTGCCTTGCTCACATCAAACTCTTCCCCGGTTCCGCAGCCGATGGCGTAAAAGAGCGACTGGATCTCCTTGTTGTCAAAGATCCGGTCCAGCCGGACCTTTTCCACATTGAGCAATTTACCGCGAATCGGCAGGATCGCCTGATATCTGCTGTCCCGCCCCTGTTTGGCAGAACCTCCGGCCGAGTCACCCTCTACGATGTAGAGTTCGCATTTTTCGGGATCTTTGCTGGAACAATCGGTCAATTTACCTTTGATCAGGGTCGCACCTTTTTTACGGACAGTTTCGCGGGCTTTACGGGCAGCTTCGCGGGCCTGCGAAGCGAGAATGGCGTTGCCGACGATCCGTTTGGCGACATCCGGATGTTCCTCAAGATAGGAACCCAATTCCTCATTGATGACCGCACCGACGATACCGTGTACTTCCGGATTGCCCAGTTTGGTCTTGGTCTGTCCCTCAAACTGGGGGTCTGGCACTTTCACACTGACCACCGCCGAAAGCCCCTCTTTGATATCCGACTGCAGAATATTATCTTTACCCATCTCTTTGGGCATGAATTCATGGCCGTAATTATTCAGCGTACGGGTCAGCGATGAGAGGAAGCCATCCAGATGTTTACCGCCCTCGATAGTGTTGATATTGTTGGTGTAGGAGTAGATCTTCTGAGCGATGCTGTCAGTGTACTGCATGGCGACTTCCACATCGATGCCGTCTTTTTCCCGGTGAAAGTAAAGCACTTCCGGATTCAACACGGTACAGTCTTTATTCAATTCCTGAGAGATAAATTCAGAAATACCACCCTCAAAGCAGAACTCCTCCCGCCGCACCTCCGGATTTTCTTCACGTTCATCGCAGAGGGTGATATGGATGCCCCGGTTGAGGAACGCCAGTTCCCGCAGGCGAGCCCGGAGGATCTCCCGTTTGTAGACCGTAGTCTGGAAAATAGTACCATCGGGTTTGAAGCTTACTTTCGTTCCCCGGTGGGAGGTTTCTCCGATGACTTCCAGCGGACGGGCGGTGATGCCGCGCTCAAAGCCGATGGTGTGCTTTTTACCGTCGCGGCACACTTCCACATTGAGCCAGTCGCTCAGGGCATTCACGCAGGAAACACCCACACCGTGCAGACCGCCGGAAACTTTATAGCTGTTATGGTCAAATTTACCGCCGGCATGAAGCACGGTCAGCACCACTTCGACGGCAGGTTTCCCCTCGCCCTCATGCATATCCACCGGAATACCGCGACCATCATCCTCCACCGTAATGGAGTTGTCTTCATGGATGGTCACTTTCACATCGCTGGCATAACCGGCCAACGCTTCGTCGATGGAGTTGTCCACAACCTCGTAAACCAGGTGATGCAAACCGCGTTCACCGGTGTCTCCGATATACATGGACGGACGAACACGAACCGCCTCAAGACCCTCAAGAACGGTAATTTTACTGGCACTGTATTCCCCGGCATTACCGGGATTGAGATTGGCTTCACTCATGGATTTTTCTCTCCTGGGATTTTTAAATTTATATATTAAATTTACACGCTCTTACAATACACCGCCAACGCCGGAAATTCAAGTTTTTTTCGCCGTCATCGCCATAAAATATCAACTTCTTTTCATCTCCGCTGTCCGGCAGAACGATTTTTCTTCCGGAAAACTGCTCCGGCCGCCTTGCAAAGAGTTTTTTCAGCGGTTATATTACAGAAAACCTCAATTTTGAAGAAAGATGGATCATTATGAAAATCAACAAATGTCTGCAAGCTGTTCTCATCACATTAATCATCATTTCGCTTATGGCCGTTCCCGGCATTTATGCGGCAGTTTATTCCGGCGAGGGCAACCCTTTCACCGGAACGGTCTGGGCGGTCATCCCGCCGCTGCTGGCGATCATTCTGGCCCTGATCACCAAAGAGGTCTACTCTTCGCTTTTCATCGGCATTGTCCTCGGCGGCTGTCTGGCAGCTGATTTTCACGGCTTGAAAGTAATTGATACCATTACCAAAGACGGTCTTGTCGCCGCAGTCAACGGTACGGCCGGAATCTTTGTTTTTCTGGTGATCCTCGGTATCATGGTCGCGCTGATCAACCGCACCGGAGCAGCCGCTTCTTTCGGTCAATGGGCGCATAAGCATGTCAAAAGCCGTACCGGAGCCATTCTGGCGACCTTTGTCCTCGGCGTATTGATCTTCATCGATGATTACTTCAACTGTCTGACCGTCGGCAGTGTGATGCAGCCGGTCACGGATGCCAAACGGATATCCCGCGCCAAGCTGGCGTACATTATTGATGCCACTGCGGCACCGGTATGCATGATCGCCCCGGTCTCCTCCTGGGCGGCAGCCGTTTCCCAATATGCCGACGGCACCGGATATTCCGGTCTGGAGATGTTCATCCGCGCCATACCCTACAACTTTTATTCCCTGCTCACGCTGCTTTTCATCATCCTGATAACTCTGCTGCATGTTGACTTCGGCCCGATGGCCGGATGCGAAAAAAAAGCTCTGCTGGATAATGATCTTTTCAACGGGACCACCCCGGAAACCGGAGATGCGCTCCCGGAAGCCGGCAAAGGCAGGATCATCGATATGCTGCTGCCGGTCATACTGCTGATCGCGGTATGTGTTTTCGCGCTGGTTTATGTCGGCGGAATATTTGACAATAAAAATTTCATCACCGCTTTCAGCGATACCGATGCTTCGGTGGCTCTGCCCTGGGGAGCATTGGTGGTGCTGGTACTGACGATTCTCTATCTGACCTGCCGCCGGGTGATCTCCGGCAAAGAAGCGATGGAATGCATCCCCCGGGGCTTTATTGCGATGGTTCCGGCAATATTGATCCTTACCCTGGCCACTGCTCTGAAAAATATGACTTCCATGCTCGAAGCCAGAGAATTCATCGCTTCGGCCATCAGTCAATCGGCTCCGGCACTGGCGCAATTTCTACCGGCGGTGATCTTCATTGTCGCTGCGCTGCTGGCATTTTCCTCCGGAACCAGCTGGGGAACATTCGGTATTCTCATTCCGATCGTGGTCGGCATCTTTCCATCTGACAGTCCGCTGCTTTTCATCGGCATGTCCGCCTGTCTGGCCGGGGCGGTATGCGGAGATCACTGTTCACCGATCTCCGATACCACGATCATGTCTTCGGCCGGAGCGAAGTGCGACCATCTGCAGCATGTCGCCACCCAGCTGCCTTATGCGCTGACGGTGGCTGCGGTTTCAACAGCCGGATTCATCATCGCCGGGATCACGCGCAACTGGACGGCCGCTTTCAGCTCATCCCTGGTGCTGCTGCTGATCATCCTGCTGGCAATCAAAGTCCGGCAGAAAGCCGCAACGCGTCATTAAGGGAAACTTCTTCACTGCTCAACCCTTCTGCCCGCGAAAGTGTAATATCCGGCACATAAGGCCGCGGCGGTCTGCCCGGTTCAGCCTTGCCGGTTATTTTCACCGGCAATCCCGGAGCCAACGTTTCTGCCACTGTCCGCGCCAGTTCCGCTATGGAAACTGCCCGGTCGCTGCCGACATTATAAGCTCTGCCGTGTTTACCTCTTTCCAGCAGATTAAAGAGCCACCTCACCAGATCATCAGCGTAAAGATATGAACGCAAAGGCGTTCCATCGCCTTTTACTCTGATCTCTTTTCGGGCCAGCGCATCGCGTATGAAGTTGCCGGCAGCGAAGTGGATATCCCGGTCAAGATATCTGCCGGTAAACGCAAAACAACGCGCCGCCACCGCCGGAATACCGGAAGAAAAACAGAACTTTTCCGCTTCCAGTTTCGCTTTCCCATAAACCGTGACCGGTTCGCAAATGTCAGATTCAGAAACTGCTGCGGTCTTCTGCCGCCCGTAAACCGCCCCGGAACTGATGAAAAGAAGTTTCTCCACTCCGCAATGCCCGGCTATCTCCAGCGAGTGACGCGTACCGTCAAGGATGATCGAATGCATCTCCTCATCCGGAATCAATACCGAAGCCGGAGTCGCCCCAAGAATCATCATTTCAAATTGCCCGGAAACAGTAAATTCACGGACATCTCCGGTAATATAAGAAACTTGCGGCAAACCGGAAAATTCCGGAAAATCGTGCACAAATTTTTCCGGATCACGGGAAAGTATCGTAAATTCATACCCGGTCAAATTTCCCCGTTTAAGCATGTCCAGAATACTTTTACCGAAAAATCCGGTCCCGCCGGTCAGCAATATTTTTTTCATTTTTTTGTTTCCCGGGGAAAAGACAAAAACTTTTTGAAAAAAGTTTATTTTCTTTTCCCCGAACCCCATATCTTTTTACAAAAACTTTTAAACTCAAAATACGGTATTTTACAACGCCAGTCTCTGCCTCGCTGATATTTCGCCGCTTATAGCGGCGACAAGCGTTCCGCCGCTTGATCACGTCCGGGTAAGCACCCGGCAGCAAATTTTTATTTTTCTCCAAACTCCTGTTACAAAAAATCCCGCTTTTTTTGAAAAAGGATGGGGGTTCGGGGGAAGGGAAAAACTGTTTTTCCCGCGAAAAAAAGTTTTTTCCTTCCCCCGGGAGCTCCCAGGAATCATTCATCAAAATTGATCCGTTCTTCTTCGATGACCAGCGGTTTGTTTTTGACCTGAGTATAAATCGCGCCGATGTATTCACCTAAAATGCCGATAAAGATGAGCTGGATGGCAGAAAAGAAGAAAAGACCGATGACCAAAGGGGCCATACCGACTTGGAAGTTGTTCCAGTTGCAAAGTTTGTAAATAAAGTATCCGAGAGCGACCAGCAGGCTTAAAAAGGCGATGAAAAATCCGGAAAAGACCGCCAGACGCAAAGGCAGTTTGGTATGGTTGACGAAACCGGTCATGGCCATATCGTAGAGAGTGAAGAAGTTGTTTTTGGTTCTGCCGTATTTTCTTTTTTCCTGAACAAAAGGTACTTCAGTGCGTTTAAAGCCGATCTCTGCCACCAGTCCCCTGAAGTAGGGATAAGGGTCATGGAATTTTTTGAGAGCTTCAATAACCGCTTTATCGTAAAGTCCGAAGCCGGTGAATTTGGGGATGACGGCACACTCCGAAGATGATTTGGCCAGCAGAGAATAGTAACCTTTACGGAGAAGTTCCATCAGGTACGAAGCCTTTGTGCCGGAACGGACTCCGGCAACGACCCGGAAACCGGCCTGCCATTGTCTGATAAATTCCCCGATGACCTCCGGCGGCTCCTGCAAATCAGAACACATCCACACCACCGCATCCCCGGAAGCGTTGAGCAAAGCATTGAAAGGCGAACGGATATGGCCGAAGTTATTGGCATTGAGGATGACTTTGAATTTCGGGTCTCCGGCGGCGATTTCGCGCAATATTTCTCTGGTTCCGTCGGTGGAAAGGTTATCCTCGATCACAAATTCGTAATCGTATTCCGGAAATTTTTTCAACACCTCCAGACACCGCCGGTAAAGTTCCTTTATATTCCCCGCCTCGTTCCAGCAGCCGCTGACTATGGAAATTTTTTTCATAAAAGCATTCTCTTTTCTACTATTTTGACAACTATTTTTTCCGCAGACAAACCGGCAGCATCTCGCAAAAACTCATGTTTTCCCGCGACCTGACAATATCGATCCGGCAACGCGATCCTCAATAGAAGAGGATGCACCGCCAAACCGGAAAAATACTCCGCAATTCCACTGCCGAAACCGCCAATGCAGCTGTTTTCCTCTACCGTAACGCATAACTTATATTTACGGCTCAGCACTCCGGTCAAATCCGGCAGCGGTTTAACAAATGGGGATGAATAAATGTCAGCATGAATATCTCTGCTCTGCAAAGCAGCGGCAATATCCGCAAACAAAGAAGCTATCTCTCCGCACATAATCACCGCTGTATCAGCAATTTCATCCATACACAGCGGCACAAGTACCGGATCAGTAAAATCTGCCAATCCGGCATGAAGTATTTTCTCTCCTCCCCGGCACAACCGCAAGTATCCGGGAGCAGACTGCCGGCAGATAAAATCAAAACATTTTTCCAATTCTGACGGATCTGCAGGAGCCATCACCTGCATCCCCGGTAAAGTACGCAATATCGAAAGAACTTCGGTGGCATGATGACTCATACCCAAACTGCCGTACGCCATACCCCCGCCGTTGACAACGACCGTTACCGGCAGATTATGATAACAAATATCATTGCGCCACTGCTCCAGACAACGCAATGTAGGAAAATTGCCAATCGAATAAATAAATACCCGGTGTCCATCCAAAGCCAATCCGGCAGCAACACCGGCCATATTCTGTTCCGCGATCCCTGTATTAATGAAATTTTCAGGAAATTCAGCTGCAAATTTTTCAAATGTCCCGAAACCGAGATCACCTGTCAACAACATCACCCCGGGATCGAGCCTGACCAATTCAGTCATCTTTCTGACAAAGGTATTTCTCACCTGCCACCCTCCGTTAATTCATTCAATGCCCGGAACAACTGTTCCCCGTCCGGAGTACGGTAATGCCAAAGCAGCTGATTTTCCATGAAAGATACTCCTTTGCCCTTCACAGTATCGGCAATAATGCATTTGGGCTTATCCGGCAGATTTTCTTTCAACGCTTCAAGCAATCGTATGTGATCGTGACCATCCGTCTGGAGCGTATACCAGTTGAATGCCTGCCATTTACCGGCCAGCGGCTCCAAAGGCATAATATCTTCCGTATTCCCCAATGCCTGAATCCGGTTGCGATCAATAATAACAGTCAAATTATCCAGATGATGGGCAGCGGCAAATAATGCGGCTTCCCAAACAGCCCCCTCATCACACTCTCCATCCCCCATTATCACGATCACCCGGGCCGGATTTTTCCGCATCTTAAGTGAATAAGCAATACCGGCTGCCACTGGCAATCCATGTCCGAGAGAACCGGTGGAAAATTCCACTCCCGGCACCTGATGACTGTTGACGTGACCGGATAGAAAAGAACCATTCTGACAATAAGCAGTCAGTTCCTCTTCCTGAAAAAATCCGGCTGCAGCCAGTACCGCATACAATCCGGCTCCTCCGTGTCCTTTGCTGAATATCACCCGGTCACGCCGGTCATCATCAGGATTATCCGGAAAGTAATTCAAAAACGAATAATACAAAACCGCAAGGATATCCGCTGCGGACAATGCCGAACCGGTATGACTGCCGTGAGCATTATGGATCATCTGCAATATTTCTGTACGTATTTTTACCGCCAATGCCGCCGAATCAATGTATTTTTTATGCAAATCATTCATCTTCCCGCCCCGCAAAACTCCCGGATGGTGGCGATCATGTAGTCCAGTTTTTCCTTACTCATGCCCGGATAAAGGCCGATCCAGAAGCTGTTGTGCATGATCTTTTCCGTATTGGGCAGCTCTCCGGTCACCCGGTAGTCCACCCCCTCCTGCAATGTTTCAAAACAGGGATGCTTCAACAAATTGCCCGCAAACAGATTCCGGGTCTGGATCAGATTCTTTTCCAGATATTCTGTCAATTCATTGCGGGTAAACGGCGCACCGCCCTTCACCGTCATCAGAAATCCAAACCACGCCGGATCGCTTTCCGGATAACGGTCAAATATTTCCAAATCAGGCAAATCCTGCAAATGTTCTTTCAGATATGCATAATTTTTCTTGCGCGCCGCTGTGAATTTTTCCAGCTTATCCAACTGCGCACACCCCACCGCCGCCTGCAGATCAGTAGCTTTAAGATTATAACCGAAGTGGCTGTATACATACTTGTGATCATACCCCACAGGCAATTTGCCGAATTGCCGGGTGAAACGGCAGCCGCAACTGTTGTCCTTACCGGAATCACACCAGCATTCACGCCCCCAGTCACGGATGGATAAGGCTATCTTTTTCAACAGCGGATCATCGGTATAAACCGCCCCTCCCTCTCCCATTGTCAAATGGTGCGGCGGATAAAAACTCGATGTCCCGATATCCCCCCACGTCCCGGTATATTTCCCCTCAAAACGCGAACCCAGAGCATCGCAATTATCTTCGATAAGAAACAATCCATGCCGTTGACAGAACTCCCTGACCGCCCGCAAATCAAACGGATTGCCCAGAGTATGCGCCAGCATCACCGCTTTACTTTTCGGAGAAAGAGCCTTTTCCAACTCCGCCGGATCAATATTGGCAGTTCCCGCTTCCACATCAGCAAAAACCGGCACCGCCCCGAACTGGACAATGGGAGCCACCGTCGTCGGAAATGCACACGCCACCGTAATGACTTCATCGCCCCGCCTGATCCTCCGTTCCCCCAGCAGCGGCGAAGTAAGTACCGCAAACGCCAGCAGATTGGCTGATGAACCGCTGTTGACCAGCAACGCATATTTCACTCCGAGATATTCCGCCAGTTTATGTTCGAATTCCCGGGAATATCTGCCATAGGTCAACCAGAAATCCAATGCCGCATCCGTCAGATTGACCATCTCCTTTTCATCAAAGACCCTTCCGGCGTAATTCACTTTGCTTTTCCCCGGAACAAATTGCTTATTCTGCTCCGGTTCATGCGCCAATTTATAATATTCTGCGGTCAATTCCAATATTTTCCCGCGCAATTCCTCTGCCTTCATTCCGCCCATCGCGCCCCCCTTGCTGCCGCCAATGCGGTATATTTATCCAGCTGTTCACCGGTGATCACCCGGTCCCGGCAATAAAATTCCTGATACCACCGGGCGGTAAACCCAAACATCTCCTCCGGCGTGAATATGCCGCGCCACTGCAATTTTTCATGGGCCTTACGGCAATCCAGATGGAGCAGAACCGCTTCGTGCGGAGCTGCCGCCGGCGGATTTATCTCAAATCTGATATCTTGCCACGCTTTTTGCAACTCTGCCGCCGCTGCGGCAACATCAATGATCCCATTGCCGTCCGGCCCGAAGTTCCACGCCGAAGCCGCATCACGATTGCCGGCAAATAATTCCTGCGCCAAAAGCAGATAACCGCTTAAAGGTTCCAACACATGCTGCCAGGGCCGGGTGGCCCGGGGATTACGGATCACCGCCGCTTCTCCCTGCGCCGCCGCCCGCATGATATCCGGCACCAACCGGTCCTGCGCCCAGTCGCCGCCGCCAATGACATTGCCGGCCCGCGCGGTCGCCAACAACACCCGGTGACTTGTACCCCAGGCATCAGGATGAAAAAAACTTCTGCGGTATGAAGCACTTATCAATTCCGCACACCCCTTACTGGCACTGTACGGATCAAAACCGCCCATCGGATCATCTTCCCTGTAACCTTTTGGCTGTTCACGATTCTCATAGCACTTGTCACTGGTAACGATCACCACCGCGCGTACCGCCGGACAATGGCGCACAGCTTCAAGGATATTGACAGTCCCCATGCAGTTGACTTCAAATGTTTCCGCCGGGATCTCATAACTGCGCCGCACTATCGGTTGAGCCGCCAGATGAAAAACTATTTCCGGCTGAAACGCAGCAACCGCTTTTTTCACCGCTGCCTGATCCCGGATGTCGATATATTCTGAATATATCTGCGGTTTCAGCAACCCGTAATGGGACGGTTCCGTTTCCGGCGGCAGTGCGATCCCGCAAATTTCCGCTTCCAGCTTCTGCAGAAAAGCACACAGCCATGAACCTTTGAATCCGGTATGACCGGTGACCAGCACCCGACGGTGCCGGTAAATCGATCCGAACATAATCACTCCCAGTATTTTGTCCAGGGCGCATCCCCTGAATCCCATAAATTATTCAGCAAAGCATACTCCCGCTGGTTGTCCATGCACTGCCAGAACCCATCATGCCGGTAAACCGCCAAATCACCGCCGGCAGCAGCACTCTGCATCGGCTGACGCTCCAGATATTCATTTTCATCGGCATGAAGATATTGCCGGACAAATTCCTTTTCCATAACCATGAATCCGCCGTTGATGTAACCATCTCCGCGCGGCGGCTTTTCCTCAAATCCGCATACCGCATCACCATCCAGCAGCATCTGTCCGAAACGGGCTTCCGGATGAACCGCCGAAACCGTCAGTTTTCTGCCGTTTTTCAAATGCAAATCATAAAGTTTGCCGATGTCTATGTCGCTCAATCCGTCGCCATAGGTCAGAAAAAATCGCTCATCATCTTCCCGGAGATACTTCGCCGCCCGGAACACCCGGCAGCCGGTCATCGCCTCCAGACCGGTCCCGGCCAGCGTCACCTCCCAATCCGATTCGGCAGATTCCCCGTGAAACGTGATATCCGGAGTGTGACCGAGCCGGATCGTGGCATCCGATGTCCGCAGATGATAGTTCATGAAATAATCCACAAACACTTCGCGTTTGTAGCCCAGACAGAGAATAAACCGTTTGACCCCGAATGCCGCAAAACTTTTCATAATATGCCAGACTATCGGCTGTTCACCGATGGCCACCATCGGCTTGGGCAATATTTCCGTAACATCCCGCAAACGTGTACCTTTGCCGCCGCAAAGTATCATCAGAGGTATATCTGCCAACTCTTTCATTCCACTGTTTCTCCACCAGTATCCGCTTCTAAAGTCTGCCGTCGATCAACTCCCTGGGCAGAACCGATTTTATGTCAAAAATGATCCCGTGATCATCTTTCAAACTGCCGATATCCAGCTCCATAAACTCCCGGTGCGCCACCGCCAGAACCACCGCATCATACCGGTTGCCGGCAATTTGTGCAAAATCGGAAAATGATTGCAGACCATACTCTTTTACAATCTCTTCCGGATCGGCCCAGGGATCGAATATATCCACGCTGCAGCCGAATTCCTGCAGATTTTTCACCACATCCACCGCCCGGGAGTTACGGCAGTCCGGGCAGTTTTCCTTGAAAGTGATACCCAGCTGCAGAACTTTTGCCCCCAATATTGTCGCCCCTTTTTTGATCATCATTTTCACAATTTCGGCAGCCACATATTTTCCCATTTCGTCGTTAATCCGGCGTCCGGCCAGAATCACCTCCGGCAGATACCCCAGCGACTGCGCCTTGTGAGTCAGATAATAGGGATCGACCCCGATACAATGGCCGCCGACCAGACCGGGTTTGAACTTCAGAAAATTCCATTTGGTTCCGGCGGCCTCCAACACTTCTGCCGTATCGATGCCGATAAGATGGAATATTTTGGCCAATTCATTGACAAATGCGATATTCAAATCGCGCTGGGAATTTTCAATAACTTTGGCCGCTTCAGCCACTTTGATGGAGCTGGCCGGGTGAGTACCGTTATGCAGTATGGAATTGTACAATTCATCGACAAAAGCTGCCGCTTCCGGAGTGGAACCGGAGGTGATCTTCACCGTTTTAAGCAGACTGTGTTCCCGGTCGCCCGGATTTATCCTCTCAGGAGAATACCCGCAGAAAAAGTCCCGGTTGAACTGCAGACCGCTGAACTTCTCCAACACCGGCACACACTCTTCCTCGGTACATCCGGGATAAACCGTACTTTCATAGATCACCACCGCCCCCGGCTTCAGCACCCGTCCGACGGTTTCACTGGCCCGGTACAACGGTTCGAGATCCGGGCGGTTGTACTTGTCCACCGGCGTCGGCACGGTCACAATGAAAACATCACTGCCGCGCAGATCCTCTGCTTCTCCGGAAAAAATCAACTTATCCGCTGCCTGCAATTCTTCTGAACCGGTTTCACAGGTCACATCGATTCCGGCACGCAATTCCGCCAGACGTCCGGCTTTAATATCGAAGCCGACGGTCCGGTATTTTTTACCGAATTCGACCGCCAGCGGCACTCCCACATACCCCATGCCGATAACGGCGATCTGTAAATTTTCCGCAACCTTTTTTATCATTTTCCGCACCACTCTTTCCGTAATTGCCGGACACTGTCTGGACAAAATAATACTTTATCATCTTAATATTATAGCTCCGTTTTGCTGAAATTACAAGCATTTTCGGACGGAATCTTCATTTTTTCGCGCCATTTGCCTGATATCCACTTGAAAAAAAGCATTAATTGTACTACATTAATGCCCATTGTGTTTTTATTTATGAGATAATTGCAAAAGTAATTCACTCCGGCAACGGTAAATTGCAGGAACTTTTGAAATTGCTTCAACGGGCTGTTTTCCATATTTCAAGTGGGGGGATCTTCACACGGAGATTCAACCGTTTTCCTCATAAGCAAACGGGACCAAACCGACCAAGTAGAAATTTTGTTTGCACTTTCATAAGGAGGAGTGTACCGACAGAACTGCATTACGCAGATTTGCCGGACGGTTTCTTATGCAGAAAGTGCAGGCTCTTGGTCGGGCCAGGTCTCGGTGTATGAAAGCGTCCGGCTTTTTATTGCCGCGACAGCCTCATGCCGCACAAAGTACAATATCGTGTTCACAGGAATTATCTTGAAAAAAGGTTGTATATTAAGCAAAACTATGCTATATTTTAGAATCAGAAGTAAATTATTGGGAGAATCGGGAGAATTTTTATGTTTTCAACAATAAACAAATGGGCTGTTGCTGCATTAATTGTTTCCGGAGTGCTGTTGGTTTCCGGAGTCATATTACATGATTACCCTTTCATGGATGTTGCTACCAGATATGCTCCGATGGCAGAAGCTTTCACCGAAGGAGATTGGGATTTCGCATTTCATCCGCGAATTCAATCTTTGCAAGTTATTTCGGGAGGAATAATCTGCTTTCTGACAGGATTGGATGGCCACATGGCGCAAAAGACAGCATCTGCATTGTGGCATATTATCGGAGGTTTTCTCATCTTTTTCATGTTGCGCGACATTTACCCGAAAAAACGTTTTATTGCTTGGGGCAGCACTGTTTTTTATGCATTTTTCCCTTACTCTTTTCATGTAGCTGTTTCCGGGATGCGGGATTCTGCCAAAACAACTCTTCTGATTTTGACAGCCTGGGGATTGATAAAAATTTTTCAAAACAACCGCCGCTGGTGCGGATACTGGATGCTTGGTATCGGTTGTGCTTTATCTGTAATCCTGCGGGCTGATACTGTCATGTCAGGCATTGCCTGTCTATTCACCGGAATGGTGATTGAATGTCGTGAAAAAAAGTTCCCGTTATATTCTGTTTTACCGGCAATACTGACGGCATCTACCCTAATTGCAGCCAGTGCCATAAACGGATTTGTCGGGGGAGCCGCTATGCCGGATTACCGCTTCGCCAAAGTTTTTCACGAGTTATCCGGGAGGATGCCGGAAATTACTGATGCGTTGCTTGTCATCGGCGGACTGTTGATATTGATGCTGCTGACGGCCAAACTGGCAGCAATATGTGTTGACTTTTTCGGGATTGCAATAATCATTGAATTGATGATTGCCGGTACTGTAATTATTTCGGTATATTCTGCTTCTGAAGTCACTTCGCTGCAAATCGCGGAATTTTTATCCGAATTATTCAAAGGCTTTTACCGTTTTGCAGGAGTATTTATATTTTTAACAATTCTGGTGCGTTTATGGCAAAATAAATTAACTGCTCCGGAAATAATTCTGATCCTGGTCGGACTTATAAACGCCGTATTGAATATACTGCCGATGCAGTTGTTTCACCATTTGTATGTTGACAGCCGTTACCTTTATGCCGGGGTGGTATTGCTCTCGGGAATTTTCATTATCGGGATTGAAAGTATTTATCGCTGGCTGCATCAATATGTGAATCATAAATTCTGTTATATTTTACTGCTGTTGAGCTGTGCCGCTATCATTGTTGCATTTTCCATCCACGCATTTCAACCGACAATACGTCACTATACCCGGGCAATAAACGGTCGGGCAAGTGCCATGCAGTTGACCGAAATGATCCGGAAAGATTATAATGGACCGGCAACCGGTCAGGTTAAATTATCCTTGTCCGACTACAAAAGTAAAAAACATCCGAAAGTATTTTTCCGTCAGGTGACGCTGGTTATGAATAGTGCCTATCTGGCCGGGGGGAGTCTGGCAGATTGGTACCGGGATGCTGATTATGTGGTTTCCTGCGACGGTCCGGGCAAATCTCCGGTCAAATTGAAATTCATCGGGAAGACCAACGTGCCGGGACAACCGGAATTCAGCCTGTGGAGGGTGGTAAAATGAAGATATTTGAAGGCGGCAGAATCAGGTCCTTTTCCCTGCTTCTGACCGATGTGATCTCGCTGGCACTATCGATCCTTGCGGCATTCGCGCTGTACAAACACTTCGGAGCGAAGTATGAAATGCCGATCGTGTTTCAGACATATCCCGTATTCATTCTGCTGATAATTTTCAATATCTCGGGCAGACTTTACTGCGGGAATCTTTTTTATCCCGGATTGGTCATTCATCCGGTGGAGGAACTCCGGCGGCTGACAATGGGCAGCATCGGCAGTTTTCTGCTCTTTTTCGCACTTTTGAGTATTACCAGAGAGAATCTTTTCTTTTCCCGTGTCGCGCTGATGACCTCGATGGTTTTCAGCCTTGCGCTGCTGCCTTTCGGCAGGATCGTGCTGCGGTATCTGTTGTGGAAATTCAACTGGGGAAAGATCCCGGCGGTAATTGCCGGAGATGCGGATCAGGCGGCGGAAGTTGTCCGCCGAATGCGGGGCGACAACTATTGTATTCTGGAAATAAACGGCAGCTGCTGCGGCAGAAAAATTGCGGAAGATGTGCCGGATTTTTCCGAAAAAGAGCTGATGCAGAAGGCTAAAAGCCGAAAAATCAATTATCTGATATACTGCAACAATTCGGCACCTAAAAGTGATATCCCGGATGAACTGCTGCCGGAATTTCTGCACATTCTGGTGGTGAACAATACGACCAGATTCCCGGTGCTGTGGTCATATCCGGTCAGTTTTTACCGGTATTTTTCCTTTGAAATAAGCAACCGTTTGCTGCGTAAAAGCGTAGTTCTGCAAAAGAGACTGCTGGAAATCATCCTTTCAGCGATCGGTATAATTTTTGCACTGATACCGGGAGTTATTCTGGCTCTGATAATCAAATTATCCAGCCGGGGGCCGGTATTTTACAAAGCAAAACGCCTCGGAAAAAACGGTAAAACGATCTATGTGCTGAAGTTCCGTACGATGAATCCGGATGCGGATGACAAACTGGAAGAGCTGCTGGCGGAAAATCCGGAACTGAAAGCTGAATGGGAAAAAAATTTCAAATTGGATAATGACCCGCGCATAACCGGGATCGGACATTTTCTGCGGAAAACAAGTCTGGATGAATTGCCGCAATTCTGGAATGTGCTGAAAGGAGAAATGTCATTGATCGGTCCGCGTCCGATCGTGGAAAAAGAGGTGGCTTATTACGGCAAAGATTATCCGGTTTTTGCCAGCGTGAAGCCGGGAATCACCGGGTTGTGGCAGGTGTCAGGGCGCAGTGATATTGATTATGATGAAAGAGTTGCGCTGGATGTATTCTATGTAAACAACTGGTCGATGTGGATGGACTATTATATTTTCTGGGCGACATTCAATGCGGTCCTTTTCCGCCGGGGGGCAAAATAAATGATAAAATTTATTAAAAAAATGATCGCTTATCTGGATCAGATACCGGCGGGGAAGGAACTATCTGTCCGGCAGAAAGTTACTCTGAATTTGTGGGGATTGGCCGTCTTTCTGATCCCATTTATGTATGTACCTTATTTTGTTTTCCAGAAATTATCGCTTTATCCTCTGGTAATAATTGCCCTGCTGAACGTGGATAAGTGGTGGAATTTGTGTTGGAACAACAAGTTTTTACGTTATACCGCCTTTGCGGTTGCCGCATTTATTATGTGGCAAATAATATCATTGCCATTCTGCGTCGGATTGGGTGACATCACTTTTTCCGACAATATACGGCCGGTGATCAACGACGGGATCACTTATGCCGCATGGTATGTTTTTCTGGCGGCGGCATTTATGTTTCCCAAAAACAGAATAGAAAAAACTTTTTATAAATCCTTCACGGCCATTTTGTTATGCTGCGCGGCCTACAGTATTTTGGAAATATTGCACTTTCGCGGAGTACAGTGGGCAAGCAACATACTTGCTGAAGCGATCCATTATATTATGACTGTGGAACCGGAAGGCTGGTGGTGGCCACCGTTATTCTGGGATCAACCCCGGTTAAGATCGGTGTTTGCCGAGCCGAGTTATTTTGCTATTATGCTGGTATTCAGCGTATTATATTACTCCATGCAGATGTGGATCAATAAAAAGCGGATGATTTTTACAGGAAATCTGTTTTTGATGCTGCTTTCAGTATTGCTGTTGTGTCTGACTAAAAGTGCCGGAGGAGCATTATCACTTACGGCGGCCACGTTGGTTTTCATTATTTTGTCGGCAATATTTTTCCGTAAATTTCCTCTGCTGCTGAAAATCAAAAGCGGCATTTTATCACTGCTGCTGTTGATATCATCTTTTCTGGCTGTCGCCTGCCAGCGCGGGGGTTTTGCTGAATTCGCAACTATAGAAAATGCTTTAGAATCTGCTGAAGCAGATTCTGCTCAGGAGCAGAGAATGTTATCCGGTTCCAGCAGCACCCGGCTCATTCATCTCAAAACGGAGTTGAAAATGATTGGTAAAAACCCGTTTCCCGGAGTTGGCAGCGGCAAATACTCCGATGCCATGTGCGAAGCACTGGAAGCAAGTCCGGAACAAACTCCGGAATTGATCAGCTGGTGGTCGTCAAGAGGAAACACTCCCCGCCTGAATTTATATACTGCCAGAATGGTGGAATTCGGCATTCCCGGCGGCATATTATTTCTGAATATTTTTATTTTCCCCGGTTTGTATTTGTGTTTTTCCTGCATACGCAAAGGCTGTTTTACCGTTGCGGTATCAGTGCTTGCGATTTATACCGGACCGATAATGATTATGAATTTTGCCAATTCGGCAATTATGATTTATCTGATGCTGGCGGCCTTGCCATTACTGACAATGGCAGCTGCCGGAGAGGGAAAACCGGATGAGTTCTCTGCGTAAAAATTATATCTTATCGCTTATCACCCAAACGGTAACGGTGATTTCTCCGTTGCTGGTCACACCGTTTGTGGCCCGGAGATTGCTGGCGGATAATATCGGAATTTTCAGTTTTACTGAATCGATAGTTTTTATTTTCGGTTTGTTCGCCTTGCTGGGAAGTCAAACGCACGGCCAAAGGGAAATTGCGTATTGTCAGGGAGATAAGCAAAAACAGCTGCAGACTTTTGCGGAAATTTTTATCACGTCCGGTATTACAGCGGCGGTTGTGCTTGCCGGGTATATTGTTTTTGCAGCGATGCAAAGTAAATATCAACTGATATACTATATTCAAATTTTTGAATTGATCGGATTTCACTGGGATATCAGCTGGTTTTATCAGGGGAAAGAGGATTTCAAAACGCTGCTTTACCGCAATATGCTGGTTAAAGCGTTGTACATTATTCTGATATTTTTGCTTATCCGGGATGCCGGCGATCTGCCGTTGTATGTAATTTTGCGGGTATCGACTTTTCTTCTGGGGAATATGACGCTGCTGTTTCCGGTGATCAGACAGTGTTTCAAAGAGAAAATCAGGATAAATTATTCCAAAATAATAATTCACCTGAAAAAAATGATCCCGCTGTTTATCCCGCAAATAGCCATTCAGGTTTATACGGTGCTGGATAAAACGATGATCGGAGTGATCACCCAATCGCCTTATCAGAACGGCTGTTATGAAGAAGCGATGAAAGTGATCCGGGTGCTGATGAATTTTGTCGGAGCAGCGGCGGGAGTATTGATGCCGCGAATAGCTTCGCTGCATGCGGCCGGCAATTCCGGGGAAATCGGGCAGAAATTGTTCACCGGTCTGCGTTTTGTTTTTCTGATAACGATGCCGATGATCGCCGGACTGTTGGTGATCGCCCCGGCATTCATCCCCTGGTTTTTGGGACCTGGATTTGATGACACGGTAACTTTGCTGCAGATACTGGGCATTTTACTGCTGCTGCTCGGCATGGGAAGGATTGCCGGAAGCTGTTTATTGGCAACCGGGAAAGAGAATCCGTATACCCGCAATGTCTGTATCGGAGCAGCAGTGAATTTCTGTTTGAATCTGTGGCTGATAAATTGTTTACAAGCCAAAGGTGCGGCGATAGCTTCGGTCATTGCAGAGCTAATCGTAACGGCATTGATGCTCTATGAATGCCGGTGTTTTCTGAATATGACAAAACTTATTAAAACCTCATTTTTATATCTTTTTTCTTCGGCAGTAATGTGGGGAATTCTGATCATCATAAAAAGCAATATCATCTGCGGCACATGGGGGCAGCTGCTGATATTAACTGTTTCCGGCATGGGGGTTTACGGTTTATCTTTATTACTGATGAAAGATGAATTTATTTTGAATGTCACAAAGATATTACTGCAAAAAATCGCCAGTCGCAGTATTCGGGATCACCATTGAATAAGGGATTAACATGGATATAAAAGTATCAGTATGCATTCCGGTTTACGGAGTGGAAAAATATATTGAACGCTGCGCCCGCAGTTTGTTTGAACAAACCATGCGCGACGGCATAGAATTCATCTTCGTCAACGACTGCACCCCGGACAAAAGTATTGAAATTTTAGAGCAGATCCTGTCAGAGTATCCCCACCGCCAAGAGCAGACAAAGATCATCCATCACAAGCAGAATGGCGGTCTGGTCGCCGCCAGAAATACCGGCCTGGCTCACGCTTCAGGAGAATACA
>JAGBZM010000020.1 GCA_017628235.1 Lentisphaeria bacterium
CCGTCTGACTCAGAAAGAGTTGTCCCGGGCCGGATTCCCGTTGGGCGGATTGTCCAAAGATGAAGTGCGGAAAATCGCTGCTGAGGCCGGCTTGTGTTGTGCGGTCCGCAAAGACAGTCAGGATGCCTGTTTCCAATTACCCGGAGAGTGCTGCGGCGAAACTTTGCGTCGCCGCTGTGATTTGCCGGAGAAACCGGGAAAATTCATTTATCAGGGAAAAGTTGTCGGCCGTCACAGCGGGATCCACCGTTATACCATCGGACAGCGGCAGGGGCTGAATGTGGCTCTCGGGGTTCCGGCATATATAAAAAGTCAGGATGCGGCAAACGGAAATATTATTCTGGTTACTGACCAGAATGAATTGCTTGCTTCTGAATTTACCGTAAAAAATATTTCATGGCAGTCCGGTTGCCGTCCGCAAGGAGACTTGACGGTAAAAGTGCGTTATCGTTCGCCGGGGGGGCGATGTGAAGTTAAATCATTGCCGGACGGCCGGATAGTGGTGTATCCGGAGAGTGCGCTTCGGGCGGTAACTCCGGGGCAGGCGGCAGTTTTTTATGTAGGGGAAGTGCTGGCCGGAGGCGGAGAGATCGACGATGTTTGAGTTTGCCCGCACATTGCAGCAGTGTCATGCTTTTCAACCGGACCGGGATGATATGGTATTGGTTCTGGCCGGGAAGAATACCATTTTATCTTTTGCCGGAACTCAAGCGGCTCTGCCGTGCCGGAAAGAGATGGAGGAGTTAGGAAGCTACGGAGTCATCTTTATCGGAATGCTGGATGACCGACGGTGTTTTGCCCGGGAGATTCCGGAAAGTTCAGCCGTTGACCTGCCGGAACCTTTGCGGTTGTATCCCATCCGGCAGTTTTTATTTGAATTTCCGGAAAGCTGGCGTATGGCTCTCTGCCGGGCGCGGGAATTGCTGTTCTGGCAGGGGAAACACCGTTTCTGCGGACAGTGCGGAACCGGATTGATCGCTTCGGAAAATGATTCAGGATTGAATTGTCCGGCTTGCAGAAGTGTGTATTATCCGCAGCTCGCTCCGGCAGTGATCGTCGGCGTTACACGCAACGGTGGTAAAGAACTGCTGCTGGCTCACAACCGGAATTTCGCCGGAAATTTGTTCAGCCTGATCGCCGGTTTCGTTGAAGCCGGGGAAAATGTGGAAGCGGCCATTCACCGGGAGATTTGGGAGGAAACTTCTCTGCGGGTGAAAAATCTCCGGTACGTTGCCAGTCAGGTCTGGCCGTTTCCCAACTCACTGATGTTGGCATTTACCGCAGAATATGAGTCCGGAACTGCTCAGGCGGATGGAGAAGAATTGAGCGATCTGGGATGGTTCACTGCGGAAGATCATCCGGAATTGCCATCTCCCGGTTCGGTAGCCAGAGAGGTGATCGACCGGATTTTCAATCAATGACATTCATTTTTTTCCATTTGCCCTGCCGGTATCGCCAGTAGAATGCTCCACCCAGCAGGATGATGTAGATATCACAGATCCACCACAAGGTCCAGACACAGATGTTCTGCGCCTTTGCTTCTCCGAAATATCCGGTCGCCCATTGACTGGAGAGCAGAAAATAAGCTGCCGTACAGGGCAGAGCGTACAGCAACCAGCCCAGCGCAATACCGACCCACATGACAAATCTGGTATCTCCTGCTCCTTTTACCGCATTGCCGTAGAGGATGTTGAATGCATCAAAGAGCAGATAACCGCTGGTGAATATAAGCATGATCCGGGAAAGGTGACGGACTTTTTCACTTTCCAGATCAAACATTTGAAAGATCACTTCCGGGAAAATAATAAAAACGATCAGCATTACAGCTGAATAACAGACCACCAGCAGCCGGCAGCTGCGGACTGAACGCTCGGCAAAGGCGATGTCTCCGGCACCGACTCCCTGACCGACCAGAATCGAGGCGGCCTGACCGAACCCGATCATCGGATTGAATGCCAGACTGTAAGCCGACATGGCAACGGTACTGGCTGTCAATACATCCACACTGATCTTTCCCAGCAGAACCACGAAGATATTGAATGTCGCCAGATCCAGCACCAGCTGCACTCCATTGGGAGTCCCGAAACGGAGCAGGCGTTTGAATATATCCGGAGCAAACGGGTTGCTCCAGGTGCCGAAGCACTTTCTGGCCTCCGGCGTGCTGAATCCGATCAGATATGCTGCCAATCCGATGGCTCCGGCACCGATCGTCCCCCAGGCTGCTCCGGAGATACCCATTTCCGGAATTGTGATCTGCCAGCTGCCGAGAGAAAACTTCAAACCGAAGATCAGCACCGCATTCAAGGGAATATTGAAGCTGGTTACCAGCAGATTGACGATCATAATAAATCCCGTTTTGGCTCTGCCACTCCAAAAGGTGGAAAATGCCGCCGAAACCAGCGGAACAAAGCCGAACCATGAAAGGATCTGATAATACCCGACTTCCATCGGACGCAAAGATATATCATGCCCATACCAGTTGAATATTTCCCTGGCCCAGATGGTGGTCAGTGCCATGACAGAACCGCCGATCAGAGCCAGAAAAACGGATTGCCAGACCGCTTTTCCGGCATTTTTCGGTAATCCCGCGCCGGTATACTGGGCCACGAATACCCCGGCATAACCGACGATGCCGAGAAAGATACAGGACATGGTAAAGCTGGTCAAACCGGCAGGAAATGCCGCTGCCATCGCTGCTTCGGCGTAGTTGGAGAGCATCACCCGGTCTGTGAAAAGATTGACACCGTGACCGATGGAGGCGATGACCAGCGGAAACGCCACTTTTGAAACATCGGCGATCCCGCCGCGTCCATGATATGAGTTGATTTTAAAAAAGTTCATATTTGAGTTTTACCAGATTCAGGATATTACCAAACAATAGATTATTATAAGCAAAGATCACCGCTTTGTCCGGGATTTCAACGTTTGCAGAGGATGCCGTTTTTTAAGTCGACACACCGTGATGCCAGATCCGCGATATCGTGATTGTGGGTTATCATCAGGATGGTCCGTTCCGGGTGTTCCTCCCGCAATTCCTGAAAGAGCCGGAGTATTTCATTTCCGGTATCCGGATCGAGATTTCCGGTAGGCTCATCTGCCAGCAGCAGCACCGGATCATTTATCAGACTGCGGGCAATTGCCGCGCGCTGCTGTTCTCCGCCGGAAAGTTCTGCCGGACGGTGGGAAATGCGTTTGCCCAAGCCCATTTTTTCCAGCAGCATCCGGGCATTCTTTTTAGCGTCTGTAAAATTTTTTCTGGCGACCGCACCGGCGATAGCCACATTTTCCAGAATGGTCAATTCCGGCAGCAGATGGTAGGATTGAAAGACGAATCCCAGATTTTTGGCCCGGAATGCCGCTGCTTTGCGCCGGGACATCGCCGCCAGATTTTCATCGCAAATAATGATACGTCCGGATTCCGGACGTTCCAGACCGCCGATCAGATTGAGTAAGGTGGTTTTGCCGCTGCCGCTGGCTCCGAATATACAGCACCATTCACCCGGTTCGAGGGTGAAATTCACTCCTTTTAATATTTCCAGCGTGTTCTGCCCCATGCGGTATGAGTGACGGAGCGAATCCAGTTGCAGAATATTTTTACTCATAGCGCAGAGCCTCCGATGGATGAAGCCGGGCTGCCCGCAATGCCGGAAGCAGGGCTCCGAGTGTACAAAGCACGATACTGCAGATGATGATGAATGTCACATCCGACGGAATTATCCGGGCCGGAAGCTGATCGAAAAAATAGAACTTTTTCGGGAAAAGTTCCTGGCCGCTGACCATTGAAGCAAAGTCAAGAATATTCTGCCGGAAACGGATCACCAGATAGCCGAGAAATGTTCCGGAAATACTGCCGGTAGCTCCAACCAGAAAGCCCTGCAAGATAAATACCCGCATAATGGAACCATCTGTACAGCCCAAAGCTTTGAGCAATCCGATCTCCCTGGTTTTCTGGTAAATCGAGGTTATCAACGTATTGGTGATGCTGAATGCCGCCACCAGTACGATGAATATCAGCAGAAAGAACATCATCAGCTTTTCCACCGCAAGAACTTCCAGAAAACTGCGGTTGGCCTCTTCCCAGCCGATCACGGCCAGACCCGGCATGGCTGCCGCCAGTTCTCCGAGCAGTTTCTGCTGATTGAATGCATCCGGTCCCCAACCGTAGACCGAGGTGGCCGCCGCATAGTGTCCGGATTCAAAAAAGAGTTCAGCTGCATCATCCAGACCGGTGAAAAAGACCATTTGATCGAAATCGGATTTGCCCAGAGAGTAAATTCCGGCGACGGTGAATTCAGCCGGGAGATAAGCGGTACTTTCATCATTCAGTTCGATTCCGCCGGCCGCGTTGAATTTCACCAGATCGGTCAGATGTTTCGCGCTGTGGACAAGAAAACGGTCGCCGGGGTTCAAGTTCCATCTTTCCGCCATATAAGTGCTGATGACCGCGTAATTGGCATCATCCTCAAAACTGCTGCCGAGTTTCAGCGAACCGGCTTTGATATACTTGTCCAGATTAAGATGTTTGATCAATTCCGCTTCCGGGGCGGCAAAAATCACGCTCCGGGTATCCAGATGCTGGGCTTTCTGGCCGAAAGCATTACTTACCGTATATTGCACCAGCACCGGACTTTGGATGACCGGAGTACCGGAGGATCGGTGTTGCTGCAGGGTTTTCTGAATATGCGCCACCTCGTTGGCTCTGAGAACTCCCCGGGGATTGCGGATTTGAAAATGGGCCTGAGTTTCGATCAGTTTGGCTTTCATCTCTTCGGTAAAACCACTCATTACGGCCATGACCACCATCAAAACCATTACGCCCAGAGTCACGCCGAGGATACTGGTCAAGGTGATCAGTGACACGGCATTGCGGCGCGGTTTGAGGTAGCGCGCGGCTAAAAACAATTCGTGAAACATAGCACCTCTCAATCTTTTTCCGGTTTTGCCACTTCGACACAGGTGAAGCCATCCCGGGTGGATGATCTTCTGGCGTTGATCGATTTCAAACGCGGATCATCGGCTTCCAGAATAAGGTAAACGGTCTTTTTTTCATCCGTTTCATATACCGGACATAAGCATTCGGCTGTCTGCACCTTTTTTCCGACACTCCAGGAGAGAGCCGGGGCAAATTTTCCGTCCGTGAAAAATTCACACTTTTCCGGTATCATGTCAAATTCGTTGACAAATTCTCTGAATGCTGCTTCCGGCAGATACTTTTGCGGTTTGATGCACCATGAAATACCCAGCGGCAAAATGGCAATGGAGAAGAAAAAGAGATAGAGTCGGCTGCGCCAGTTGCCATGCAGACTGTAAAGCAGTACTCCGCCGCCGATAAGCGAGGATATACCCAGATTGACCAGAAACAGCCGGGTGAATGGGAGCAGTTGGAAATATTCGGCAAAACAGTTGTCTTTCAGAAACCACCATGCCAGTTCAATGCCGCCGGTAATGACCAGAAAGAGGGCCCAGACATTAAGCATCCAGTCAAATGACCGGTGGTGGCCGCCGGTATTGAAATAAGCCTGAATGCCCATCGCCAGCAGAACGGCACTTGCCGGATAGGTCAGCAGGACCATCCCCGGAGCCGAACTCCGCCATGCGCTGACCCAAATCAGGATCAGCAGCAGCGTCCAGAGGGAAAATTGACATAACGGTTGACGGAACAGGCGTTTCCATGATTCCAGTCCGGTCATCAGTGCCGCCGGGAGCAGGATCAGCACCGGGAAAGCTCCGATGAAAAATACCGCAATGTAACTGTACCAGGGATACTCTCCGGGACAAAGGTCGGCAGTGAAAAGAAATCCATCCAGTACTTCCGCCGGCGCAAGAAAGCATAAGCTTGCCACCCACGCTCCGGCCGAAAGTGCCGCCGATACGATGACTAAAGGCAGAACAGTAAAAAATTCTTTGAATTTTCTGCTGAAAAGCATATACGGGACCGTTACCAGCAGCGGGAAAATAATGCCTTTGAGACCGCCGGTCAGCAAAGCCAGGGCGATAAACAGTCCGGCAATAATGCTCAGAGTAAATTTTCTCCGGTTGAAGTTCACTTCCTGCAAAGCCAGAAAGATGGTCCCGAGTGAGCCGGTCACCGCCATAACAAAGAGCATTGCCGGCAGAGCCTGCGCTCCGGCGAAAATTATTCCGGCACAGGAGAGCGTAATGGTGGCCGCCAGTGCTGCAAGTTTTTCATCCCGTAAATTCTGCTGAATGAGCAACGCCGTCAGTAAAGCGGTCAACCCGGCCGCCAGAGCCGAGATCAGCCGTACGGCAAAGTTGTTGAAGCCGAAAAGATTGACTCCGGCAGAGGCCAGCCAGTAAAACATCGGCGGCTCAGCCGGATCGTACCCGGGATTTCCAAAGACCGGAACTGAATCATAATCGCCGGAAATAACCATCTCTCTGATCGATTCGGCACAGGTCAATTCATCCAGCAGCATAGGGCGGTTGTTCAACGGGAGGATGTAGAGAGCGATAAAAAACAGAAAGATCCAACCGAAGTATTTCATGGCATTTTTTCTCCTTTGGTGACCGTTCCGGCAGTTTTGACCGAAGCGGGATACAGATAAAGTTTACAATTTTCAGCGGAAGTATATTTGACACAGTCAAGTTCCAGCGGCAAATATGCATCCAATTCTCCATCATCAGAAAAAACTGCGGCTCCGCCGTCGCGGAGAGCTGAGATGATCTCTTTTTTCAATTCTCCCGGCGGCAGATCATTACGGCCGCGCCCGACCCGGCGGACCGGCAGTCCGAGATTATAGGCGACTGCAGAAGCACTTGAGTCATCGGCAAATATTGTCCGGCGGACAGCAAGAAGTTCCGGACACATCTGCAGCAGAGTCGCTTTGGTCGGGATTTCAGAAACTTTTGACCAGGGGATCGCCGGCGGCAGCATCAGCATGACAAATCCCAGGGCAAAGCAGATGAAAAAGATCTTTTCCACGCTTTTTTGTACTCGGACTGCCGCATAAAGCCACAAAAGCGGAACCAGCAGGGCCATCGCCGGAAGGTAGAGATTTTTTCCGGCGTAAAAGAATTCAAGCATTTCCGGCAGGGATATTCTCAAAAAACGGCAAATCGACGGCAGCAGGAAAAATCCGGTCGCGATCAGCAGAAATACCGCAATGGAGACCGCCAGCCGGTTCAGCCGTTTTCCGGCCAGATCGCGGTCATCGAGTTTTTCCAGATGGATGGCACAGGCCAGAGAAGCTGCCGGGAAGAGGGCCATGAAGATCGACCACCAGCTGAAAAAGACATGCTGGGCCAGATATGCTGCGCCGACTGCACCGGCGGCACCGATCAAAAATCCGGCTGCTTTAGCAGGAATACTCTGTTCTTTTCTGGAGGTGAAAAGTCCGGCCACTGCCACCGTTATCAGAAAACTCAATACCGGGATCGCGGTCGCACTGGTGCCGAGCCACCAGACCGGCGGAAAGCAGAGATAAAGTCCGGCGGCAATTCCCGGATGCAGCAGTTTCAAGCGGTACGCCGCCAGAAAAATTATCCCGCCGGTACAGAGAGTTGCCAGAGCAGCGGGTAATTTCGGCAGAAACGTGCCGGATACTACCGGAAAAATCTGCTGCATGGCCAGAGCGAAATCATATTCTCCCGGAGTCAGAAGCCCCCGGTAGCACAGCGAGCAGATGTAAAGCACGATCAGCAGAAAAGTTCCGATGAACGGCATTAAGTTTAGCTTTTCTTTATTCATATAATTTACCTTTTATATAATATACTGTCACCATGCCCTTAAATCAAGTTTTCCGGATCAGAAAAAGTTCTGCACGATCAGCATATACAGTGCGGTACCGCAGATGATCGAAAGCAGCGGATTGCGTTTCCACCAGTGCAGCAGCACTACGACTGCTCCGGCGGTCAATTCCGGTATACCGAAACCGCCGTCGGCAAAACTTTGTTCGCGGTATACCGCCAGCAGACAGTATACCGCCAGCATGGCGATCGCCGCCGGTGAGAGGACTTTGCCGATATAGGTTATAACCGCCGGACATTTTTTTTCGTCGGCAAAGAGCAGAAAAGGCAACGCCCGCAGGGAGATGGTCACTGTTGCCGTTACGAAAATCACCAGTAAGATGTTCAAAGTTTGACTATCCATCATTCCGTCTCCCCGGCAGAGAAGTTTCTGCTCAGATTTTTCCGCAGACAGATGAATGCCGCACTCATCATTACCATCGCCGGGATGAGCATGTTGTCAACGGAGAAAAATATTCTGCCGGCGATGGCGGATAAACCGCCGATGACAGCGGGTATGCGGTTGCGTTTTTCCCGGCACTGGTCGGTGAGAACCACCAGAAAGAGCGCGGTCATGGCGAAATCGATGCCTTGAGATGAAAACGGCAGAAATTTTCCGGCTACCGCCCCGAAAGTAACTCCGGTCACCCAGTAGAGATGGTCGAAAAAGGCGACAAACAGGCAGTAGCGGATATCGGCTTTTTTATCCGTGATGGTGCTTGCGGCTTCGAGGGCAAAGGTTTCATCGGTCAAACTCCAGACCAGATAAGATTTTTTCCAGAAACCGGCATGTTTGAATTTTTTCAGCAGGGGCAGACCGTACATGGCATAACGCATATTGAGAAACAGCGTCAGTAGCGCGACATCCAGCAGCGGAGTGTGGTTGCCTATCCAGTCAACAACAGCAAACTGCAATGCCCCGGAAATGCTGGTCAGGCTGCTCAAAAATGCCCAGAAAACGATGTCCGGCCGCTGGATTTTGCCCGCCAGCAATATTCCGGCCGCCATTCCCATTGCCGTGTAGCCCATGAATACCGGCAGGGAGGCGGAAAAAGCCTGACTGATAATTTTCTTTCTGTTCATATAATAGGGATGCCACTCTCTGTTTTTCAATAAGTCATTTCGCTTAATGTAGCGTAAAAAACGTAAAAAGCAAATACATAAGCGGATTTTTCCACTGAAAAAACAGTTGACGGCTTGCAAATCCGGCAAAATGGGGTATATTATACAGATTGAAAGTTGTTTTCAGGAAAAATAACAATAAAGTTGTATTTAAATAAGGAGTCGTAAAAATGGCAGTTCCGAAAAGAAAAACTTCCCGTATGCAGCGTCGTCAGCGCAAAGCCGCCAATCGTTACGAGGGTGTTGCCGCCACTTATTGCAGTGCTTGCGGTGCCCCGGTGATGCCCCATCGTGTCTGCGCCAAATGCGGACAGTATGACGGCAAACAGGTCGTTACGGTTGAAGCGTAAGCGGTCGATCCGACCGTAAAACCCGGACGCGGTAGATATGAGAATCGGCGTGGATGCAATGGGGGGCGATTTCGCTCCCGGAGTCGTTGTTGAAGGCGTGGCACAGGCTCTGGTCGATTTTCCCGATTTGGATATAGTTCTGGTCGGTCACCGTGACCGGGTCGCTTTTTATCTGGAGAAATACGGTATTGCCGGTAATCCGCATCTGGAATTGGTCCACGCTCCCAGCGTTTGTGAGATGTCGGAACCATCGGCCATATCTTTGCGCGCCAAACGGGATTCATCGATTACCGTACTGGCTAAAATGATGAAAGCCAAAGAGATCGATGCTATGGCCACGCCCGGTCATACCGGGGCAACGGTGGCGGCAACGACGGTTCTGGCGCGGACTTTGCCCGGGGTGGACCGTCCGGCTCTGGGAGCCAGTATGCCGGCCAAAAAAGACCGTTTTCTGCTGATGGATGCCGGAGCCAATCCGGATTGCGGAGTGCATAATATGGTGCAGTTCGCTTTGATGGGAGAGGTTTATGCCCGTTATCTTTATCACAAAGAGCGTCCCCGGGTGGGATTGTTGAGTGTGGGGGGAGAGGATATCAAAGGGTGTGACCTGACCAAAGAGACCTTTAAACGTCTGGAACAGCTGCCGATCAATTTTATCGGCAATGTTGAAGCCAACACCGCCTTTGAGGGCGTGTGTGATGTTCTGGTGAGCGATGGTTTTGCCGGAAATGTCATGCTCAAATGCGCTGAGGGGTTGGCGCGGGCCACCGGTTTCTGGCTTAAAGAGGCCCTGAATAAGAATGTCGCCCGTCTGGTTGGGGCGGTTCTGGCGAAAAATGCCTTTACTGAGTTGAAAGCTCACGGTTCATCTGATGTTATCGGCGGTGCGCCGCTGCTGGGGATCAACGGCATTTGTATCATCGGTCACGGTGGTTCCAATCCGGTGGCTGTACGTAATGCGATCCGGGTTTCGGCGGAGTGCGTCCAGTTTGAATTGAATCAGCGTATTGTCGAAGCTATCAGCGATGCCGGAGATTTGGCCAAACCGGAAAAGGCGTGAAACAGCTGATTTTCCGGCGGTAGGACTGTTCTTCCCATTCTCTCCTTATACCGCAAGTGTTTTCCCGGGTATTTACCGCAGAAATCCGTAGTATTTCCGGGGACGGATCGGTAAAATTCTTTTCGGATGATTTTGCTCAATACCTTGTTTGACTTTTCCTGAAAAACATTGTATATTACACAGAAAGTATGGTGTTTAACGGAGAATGTGAAAAATGTTGAAAAAAACGTTGGCTGTTTTGTTTTTGCCGCTGCTGTTGACGGCGGCGGATATTTATATGGCGGGAGATTCGACCATGTCGCAATATTCGGCCAAACGTTATCCGCAAGCAGGATGGGGAATGGCTCTGCCGGAATTCTGCCGTCCCGGTGTTACGGTCATCAATCGGGCCACCGGCGGCCGGTCCAGTATGTCGTTTATCTCTGAAAAGCGTTGGGAAGGCATCTTGCGGGCCGGGAAAAGCGGAGATTTTGTGATCATTCAATTCGGTCATAATGATGCTGAATACGGCGAAAAAAATATTTACCGGACCACTTATCCGGAAACGACTTTTCCATTATATCTTAAAATTTACATTGCCGAAGCCCGCAGACGCGGGATGATTCCGGTTCTCTGCACGCAGACCGCTGTTCACCGATTCAATGATAAAGGCCGGGCATTCAATACTCCGCGCGCAGAGACTTATATTGCCGCCTGCCGGAAAGTTGCCGCTGAAACCGGTTGCGATTTTGTGGATTTGAATGCGGCGGCTCTGGCGGCGATGAATGAGATGGGCAGGAGTGCTTCTCAGGAAAATCATCTGATTCTGCCGGAGGGGAAATATCCGAATTTTTTCGACGGGATAAATGACAATGTTCACTTGAGCAGTAAAGGAGCAAAGTTTTACGCCGAACTTTTTGTTAAAGAAGCCAAACGGCAAAAATTGCCGGTTGCCGGACTTTTTCTTTGAGTGGAATCGGAAGAAAAATGGGGAATTTATGAAAAAAGCAAGTATTTTTGTATTGTTTTTCTGGGCCGCAACTATTTTTGCCGGAGTGGCAGAGGATGATGGAAAAAAATCTGTTGACGGCAAGTTTGTTCCGGTTCAACTGACATGGGGGGTGGCGGAGACTCCCGGGGTGACTGCTAATGAGAATGATACGGCTTTATCGCTGGGACTGCTTTTTTTGGAACAGAATTCATCAGTTTTATCATTTGCCGGATGGAAAAATCTGCAGGAGAATAATTATGGAGTGCAAACCGGATTGATCGCTGCCGGAAGCCGGTGTAATTATGCTGTCGTGTGCGCTCCGGTGGCGGTCGTTAACAAAAATTACGGAGTGCAGATATCGCTTCTCGGAATGACCGGCGAAATGGAGTGTCTGCAGCTGCTGGGAGTGAATATCGCCGATGAGATCCAAATCGGATTGATAAATTCAGCGGGACACAAGGTTTTCGGCGAAACGACTTTGGATGAACGCTTCCTGCAGATCGGCCTTATTAATGAAGGCGGCAGATTTCAAATCGGGCTGCTGAATTATAATCCCCGTTCATGGATACCTTATCTGCCGTTATTCAACTGCAATATGGGACGTCCGTCGATCGAGGAGGAATAAATTTTTTTGCTCCGGATGTGAGAATATAGAAAATCAAGGCGGCAGACCCGGAAAAATGGTCTGCCGCCGCTGTTTTCAGAAATGATCACTCGCCGGAGGATCAGATCAGCCGATGTCAATTCCGGAAGGCATGTCACCGTCGATAGTGACCAGTTTGAGCGAATCGCCGTTTTTGGCTGCCAGCAGCATTCCCTGAGATTCAATGCCGCGAATTTTGGCCGGTTTCAAATTGGCTACGATAACGATCGTCTTTCCGACGATAGCTTCCGGAGTGTAGAACTGTGCGACCCCGGCTACCAGCTGGCGGGTTTCACTGCCAACTTCGATGGAGAGTTTGAGCAGTTTATCTGCGCCATCGACTTTTTCCGCAGTAAGGACTTGGGCGGTCTTGAGTTTGGTCTTGAAAAATTCATCAATAGTCACGACCACATTTACCGGAACTTCTTTGGCTGCCGGAGCTTTTTCTGCTTTGGCTTTTTTCTCTGTTTTGGGAGCTTTTCCCGTTTTGGCGGCATCTTCTTCCACGACGATGCGCGGGAAAAGCGGATCGGTTTCTTTCATTACGAATCCGGCAACCGACTTCAGATCTTTCAGTCCGGAAATACCGGAGATACCGGCCCGGTCCGCACCGAGAACAGCAAGTAATTCCGCCATTTTTTCCGGCATGACCGGAGTCAGCAGCACCGCGACCCGGCAGAGCGCATCTGCCGCATTGTGCAGAACCGTATGCAGTCTGGCGGTATCGCCGTTTTTGGCCAGGGTCCAGGGCGCGCATTTTTCCAGATAACGGTTTCCGGCGCGGACGGCATTCATTGCCGCATTGATCCCCTGATCCAGTTTGTAGGAGTTCAAACTGGCGGCCATATTTCCGATGGCGGCATTGACTGCGGCGGCAAGTTCGGCATCGTCGTCATTGCATTCTCCGGGATGCGGAATTTCTCCGCCGGTAGCCCGGATGGTCAGTTTGCTTACCCGGGAGAGCAGGTTGCCCAGATCGTTGGCCAGATCGCTGTTATAACGGGCAATAAAACCGTCTTCACTGAAATTGGCATCGTTGCCCGGACTCATTTCCGCCATCAGGAAGTAACGGAATGCATCCACTCCGGCCCGGTCGATCATATCCATCGGATTGACCACATTGCCCAGGGATTTGCTCATTTTGCTGTTTCCGGTCAGCCACCAGCCGTGAGCAAAAATGGTTTGCGGCATCGGCAGGCCGATGGCTTTGAGCATGGTCGGCCAGTAAACCGTATGGGTGGTGAGGATATCTTTGCCGATAAGATGGCAGCTTGCCGGCCACCACGAATTGAATTTTTCTTCATCCGAACCGTAGCCGACTCCGGAAATATAGTTGATCAGAGCATCGAACCAGACATAGCAGACATATTCCGGGTCAAAAGGCAGTTCAATACCCCAGTTCAATCTTGACTTCGGCCGGCTGATACAGAGATCGCCAAGCGGTTTTTTGAGAAAACCGAGGGTTTCATTGGCACGAAAAGCCGGCTGGATGAATTCCGGATGGGTCTGGATATAATCGATCAGCCAATCCTGATATTTGCTCATCCGGAAAAAGTAGTTGCTTTCGGTAATGGCATTGACATCGCGGCTGCAATCCGGACATTTGCCGTCAATCAGGTCTTTTTCTGTGAAAAATCTTTCACATCCGACGCAATACCATCCGGTATAGTCGGCTTTGTAGATTTCATCGCGGTCATAGAGATCCTGCATGATCCGGGATACGATCTTTTTGTGGCTCTCCTGAGTGGTACGGATGAAATAATCATTGGTGATCCCCAGCCGCTGCCACAACTCCTGAAAGCGTACAACGGTTTCATCGCAGTGAGTCAGCGGGTCGACTCCGCGTTTTTCAGCAGCATTCTGAACTTTCTGTCCGTGTTCGTCGGTGCCGGTGAGAAAGAATGTCCGGTCGGCAAGTGAACGGTGGGTACGGGCCAGCACATCTGCCAGAACCGTTGTATAAGCATGTCCGATATGCGGACGGTCATTGACATAATAGATCGGGGTGGTTACATAAAATTTTTCACTCATGGTCATATCTCCAAAAAATTATTTTTTTTACACAATCATATAATATACTTCACTTTTTCGTGTTATTCAATATCCGGATGGTATCATAATAGAGTCTTGCGGCCTTTTGCTGCAGTTCGCGGGGCAGAGTATGGATTTTTTCCAGTTCCTCTTTTACCTTGATTGGGCGGTTCTGCAAGGCGTATATCCAGGCGTTGAAGTAACGGATGATATTGATATCAATTCCGTTGGCTGCGGCCTGCGTGATCACGGAAGAGGCCAACTGCAATTCTCCGACGGAAAGGGCCTTGCCCATCATCATTTCGAATGCGGCCGACGAACGGAATCCGGTTGCTTCCCAATATTCGTAGACCGCACTCAAAATCTCCTCTTTTGATACCTCCGGCGTATTGGCAACCGCAATCGCATAGGAACGGTAATCAGAATAACGTATCCGCTGGGGAACTTCCCCGTTGTGGATGCTGAAAAAAGCTCCGATTCCGGCACCCAGCAGGGCGAATCCCCGGCGTTTGGGTGACTGCAGTTTGCTGAAAATCAGCACTGCACAGCAGGAGATCATGAAAAAGTACGGCACCAGCATCAAGCGGTAACGGCCGATCGGTTCCCGGGCGCAAAGCGGCAGCATCAGTGTGATAACCGGCAGCAGAAGCAGACCATAACGTTTTTTCCACGCTCCGGAAAAGATGATGATCATGATTCCCATCGCTGCACACGGAATGAGCAGACCGGGGCCGATCAGAAGTTTATATTGCGGGATTTTTTCACTCCAGAAATAAATATTCTGATTTTCCGGCAGTTCTCCATGTTTGAAAAGAGTCGGTACTCTGGAGGCGGCATTGACAATGGTTTGCCTGATATTCTGCAGCTTTGATGCTGCCGTCGGGGTTGCCGGCAAGTCAGCGGTTGCCGGAGGGGGGGCTGCCGCGTTGTACTCGATAGTGTACGATACGATATTGAAAAACGGTGAAAACTGCCAGCTGCCGCATACTTTATTGAATGCTGAGGCCGTGAGCAGCAGCAATGCCGGGAATAGAGCGCATAAGAAAACCCTTTTGGCTTTGCGGTATTTCCACATTTTGTAAATGCAGTAAATTCCGCAGATGCCGACGTATGGCAAGATTGCCACACGCCCTTCCAGGGCGGCAAAACAACAGAATCCGAACAGCAATGAACTTTTCCAGTCAAATTTCCGGTGCAGAGCATGAAGCATGCTCCAGAAGAGAAACAGAGAAAAGTTTACGGCAAAAGTTTCTTTGAGTACCGAAAATTCATAAACCAGTGACGGCAGATAAATTCCGGAGGCGATCCCGCAGATCAGGGCAGTTTTGCGGCTGCCGGAAAGTTTACGGACGGTATCCGCCATACAGACTGCACCGGCGATCCCGATGAGGCTCTGGATAATGAAAATCGCCCAGACACAGTGGTTTTTCCCGTTCAGCAGCCAGACGAGAAAAATCACCAGCCGGTGAAAGGTGAAAAAGGACGGATAACTGTTTTCTCCGAGCCATTCAGAATAGCGCAGCAGAGTCTGCATATCCAGTCCCGGAACCAGATGATAACTTTCAAAATAGGAAAAGTAAAAGGAGACGGCAAAAAATATCTTTACCGCCAATGCGGAAACGGCGGTGTATGTCAAAATTTTTTTTCTGGTAAGCATCGTTGGTAAATCTCCTGTTACATCTATTGAATATACCACCAAAGCCGCCGGAAAACAAGTTGAAAAGATTATATAGCGAAGATTTGCGGAAAAATTCTTGCATATTCAGCATAATATGAGTATATTAATATATGGAAACATCTTGGACGCGGGCAATCGCGGCGGGAAATTTTTTCCCGTTGAGGAAAGTCCGGACTGCATAGAGTGGGGAGCCCCTTTGAAAAGAGGGGTGCTGCGGACGATATTCCGCAGAAAGACCAGTGCAACAGAGAGCAGACCGCCGCCGGTTTCCGGCGGTAAGGGTGAAAGGGTGGGGTAAGAGCCCACCGGGTGACAGTGAGAACTTCACCGCATGGTAAACTCCTCCCGCAGCAAGACCAAATAGGGAGTGAGCCGTTACTCGCGGCGTTATAAACTCCGGGTTCTGGTCGCACAGACAGATGATTGCCGCCGCTTTTTGCGGTACAGAATCCGGCTTACAGCGGACAGGATGTTTTCTTGAATTGCAGATTTAGACGGCAGTGCCGTATTGGATGGATTATAATGAGGAAAGGTTTTCATGCCGAAGTATGCTGTTTTGAGTGATATACACTCCAATGCCGATGCTTTTGACGCGGTTTTGAAAAAATGTTCACTTGCGGGAGTGGATCACTATCTGTTTCTGGGAGATCTGGTCGGATACAATGCTGATCCCGCGCGTTGTATAGCGATGGCCAGAGAATTGAATTTTCTGGCGGCAGTGCGGGGGAACCATGATGATTTTGCCATCCGCGAAGATAATGTCTCCGGCGGATTCAATGCCAATGCGGCGATCGCCATTCAGTGGACAAAACAGATGATTGAGGCGGAAGATGTGGAATTTCTTGATGCCATGCCTTACAAGCAGCGGGTGCCGGGGATTCCGGTGACACTGGTGCATGCGACACTGGATTCTCCGGAAACCTGGGGATATGTCTTTGATGCTCACCATGCGGTAGGGAACTTTTCTTACCAGTTTACGCAGTTGTGCTTCTGCGGGCATTCCCATGTGCCGGTGGCCTTTGACAAGATGCCGTTTGCGGTCGGAGGCAGACTGGTGGAGAAAATTGAGGCATGGGAACAGAATCCGGATGATCCGGCGGCAGATGAAGATTTTTCGGTGGCCGATGATTTGGTTGTGCCTTTGCAGAAAGGGCATAAGTATCTCTTTAATATCGGCAGTATCGGACAGCCGCGCAATGGTGATAACCGGGCGTCGTTTGCCATTTACGATTCGGATAAAGAGACGGTGACCCGCTGCCGGGTGCCGTATGATATTCAGGCGGCGCAGGAGAAGGTACGGGCGGCCGGGTTGCCGGAAAGATTGGCGGTTCGGCTTGAACTCGGCCGCTGAAAACAACACAGGAGGCATGAAAATTATGGGCAAAAAACGGAAGATATGTTGCGGAATTTTTCTGTTGGCGGTTCTGAGTTTCAGTGCATACGGGCAGCTGTCGGTTTCTGTGCGGTTCAACCGCAACCGTTATATGTTGTACGAAAGGGTCTATGCGTGTGTTACTTTGCGTAATGATTCCGGCAAGCCGCTGTTATTCGGCAAGCGGCCGGAATTGCAGGGCTTTGTCCTCTTTGATATCCGTGACAGCCGCAACCGGCTGATCCCGCGCCGCAAAGGCATGGAAATTTCGGTGGATGGACTTTATATCGCGCCGGGAGAGATCAAAAATATGGTCATCCCTCTGCACAAATATTATGATTTGGACAGGGAAGGGGTATTTCATATCCATGCATATGTTTCGCATAACAATCTGCCTTACGAATACCGCAGTAAAGATCAGTTGATCCGGATATCTTCCGGGGCGGTGATCTGGCAGAAAGTGGTCGGATTGCCCAGTCGTACCGGCGAGGATGAGAGGAATATCCAAAGGCGTTATTCGATCTGCAAGGTCGAGGGCGACGGAACCAAATATTACTATCTGCGGGTGGAAGATGACGGTAAAGTGTATGCAGTCACCCGTTTGGGAATGGTGTTGTCACACATGGATTTTTCCGCGCAGGTGGATATGTTGAGCCGCATACATCTGTTGATGCCGGTCGGTCCGAGGGTCTATCATTACATGGCGTTCAATGCCGACGGCATGACTCTGGAAAACAGTTACTGGAAAACCAGCGGTACGGTGCCGATGCTGTACCGGAATCCGAAAAACGGAACAGTCACCCGGATGGGGGGAGTTCCGGCGCGTAAAGGCATTGATTATGATGATCCGAAGCAGGGGGCATTGACGATTTCCGAACTGCTGGAAGAAAACAATGTCAAAGTGCAGCCGGCAGCGGACAGCGGACTGGTCGATCTGGGGAAAGATTTAATGCCGGTGAAGTCTGCGGATGAAGAGTGACGGGATTGTAAAGATTTCGGCATTGGCCTACGGCGGCAGCGGAGTGGGACGGCTGCAGGATGGCCGGGTCTGTTTTGTTCCGGGAACATTGCCGGGCGAAACGGCGGAAATAAGGATCACTGCTGCTAAAAAACGTTTTGTGTCAGCGCAAGTGCTTCGGCTGATTGAAGTTTCTGAAAAGCGGGTGGTGCCGGAGTGTCCGTTGTATGGGCAATGCCCCGGTTGCGTGTATATGCATTGCGATTACGGGACGGAGTTTTTCTGGAAAGAGAAGCAGCTGAAAGATTTTCTGCTCCGTTCCGGTGTGGCGGAAGCCGGGGCATTTACGGCGGGGGTGCCTTCGCCGCAGAGGGAATTTTACCGGAACAAGCTGACTCTTCATCGGGGGGAAGGCAAATCCGGTTATTGTGGTTTTGACAACCGGACGGTTATTCCGGTGGAGCAGTGCCGTCTGGCTGATCGCCGGATAAATGAACTTCTTCCGCTGGAAGGCGATGTTTTACTGCGTTGCACAGCCGTTGACGGGGCGAAAGTGATCGGCCCCGGGACGGCAGGGATATTGCATGAGGAAATTCCCGGCTTCGGGAAATTTGCGGTAGCCGGGAATGGATTTTTTCAGGTTAATATTCCGGTGGCCGCCGAATTGGTGAAGCGGGTGCTGGCCGTGATGAAATCATCCGGTGTGCGGGAACTGCTTGAATTGTATTGCGGGATCGGGTTGTTTTCCATCGTTCTTGCGGAGAATATGCCGGAATTGCACTGCTGCGGGATCGAATTGAATAAGGAAGCTGTGAAATTTGCCCGGATCAATGCAAAAGAACATCATGTCGGAGACCGTTGCCGTTTCTTTGCCGGTGATGCGGGCAAAGGACTGCGGAAAATGGGGAAACATTCCGGAGAGTTTGCGGTTTTGTTGGACCCGCCGCGAACCGGAGTGGAAAAGGAAACTTTGAAAATGATCGGTTCCAGCGGAGCAGCACAAATAATTTATATATCCTGTGCAGCTGATACATTGACGAGGGACCTTAAAGAATTGACTGCCGCCGGGTACAAAGTTGAATCTTTTCAGGCACTGGACATGTTTCCCTGTACAGCTCATTTTGAAACCTTATCCTTACTTTCTTTTCACGGGAAAAGAAAGTAAGCAAAGAAAAGCGGAATATCCTACTTTCTTTTTCCAAAAAGAAAGTAGGCAAAGAAAAAGTATGTTAACGGCAGCAGGAAAGTAAGCAAAGAAAAGTGGAATACCCTGCCTTCTTTTTCCAAAAAGAAAGCAGACAAAGAAAAAGTATGTTAACGGGGCCGCAGGAACAGACTGACAGAAGTTATGTCCGGAGCTTTTTGTATATTTTGATGAAAAAAGGAACAGCGGCCAACCAGCCGCAGTTATCGTTGTATTGAAGAATTAGTATTTCAGTTGAAAGAAAAAATATGTTATTGTCAATTTGCATTCCGACTTATAACCGTGCCGAATTTTTGCGGAAGACTTTAGAGTCCATTGTTACGCAGACCGCCTGGTTTAACGGTGAAACCGAAATTGTCATTTCAGATAATGCTTCAACCGATAATACTTCTGCGGTCATCGATGAATACCAAAATCGTTATCCGGTGTTTATCCGGAGTGTCAGACACAATCAGCCTATTGATCCGCATGATAATTTTGAAGCAGCTATGCGTTTGGGGAAAGGTGAATATCTGAAACTGAACAATGATACTTTGCTCTGCTCCGCCAACGCGTTGGCGGAGTATCTGGCGATACTCCGCCGGTATTGTTCCTTACTCCGAACAGCCGTATGGCAACTGCCTACACAATATCAAAAACCATTCAATGTCAGGATATGAGTGAAATGTTGAATATCTGTTCTTATTTTCTGACTTGGATCGGTATTTTGTGTGTCAGGCGGGATGCTTTTTGCAAGCTTTCTGCTCCGTCACGTTACCGGGAAGGACGTCTAACTCAGACTGATATGATTTTACGCTTGGCCGCTGCCGGGGAAAAGATAATTGTTGATGGCAGATTATTTTTTGAAAGTGTGACCATCCCCCGCCGGGCGGCATATCAGGTCGCAGAAATTTTTTGCCGCAATTATTTTGATTTGCTTGTGGAATATCGCGGCCGGGAATTGTCAGAGGCTGCATTTGAATTGGAAAAAAAGCGGATGTTGGGAGAATATCTTATCTA
>JAGBZM010000021.1 GCA_017628235.1 Lentisphaeria bacterium
AAAAAATTGTTTCAGAAGCCAAAAAACTGCCTTTCAAAAGTGCGCGTATTCTGCTGACTCATGCTCATATCGACCATATTTCAGCTGCCGGAAAAACCGCACTTGCACTCAATATCCCCAAAGTGGAACTTGCTCCCGGCGATCAAGACATGTATCAAAGCCGGGAAAATGCCATTCCGCCATATTTCTCCCCGGCCGATGATTTGCCTCCGGTTTCCGATTTCGATCCGGTGACTGATTGTACCATCATTGCTCTGCCCGGACATACCAGAGGCGGCAGCGGTTTCCTCTTTGATGACGGCACAGAGAAGTTCCTGATCTCCGGAGATACGATTTTTTGCGGTTCGATCGGACGCACCGATCTTTACGGCGGTGACTACGCGGTTCTGATCAAATCCATTACGGAAAAACTGCTGCCGCTGCCCGATGATCTGACCATTTGGCCCGGACATGGCGGTGAAACGACCGTCGGCTTTGAAAAGATACATAATCCATACTTAAATTGAGGTAAATATGGCAACTTGTAAAATTATCAGTAATTCCCGTATGCATGGTGATTATTTCCGGGCGGTGTTTGATGCTCCGGAAATCGCACCGACCAGCAATCCCGGACAGTTTGTCCACATCCGTATCGACAACCGTCTGGATACGATGCTGCGCCGTCCATTCAGCATCCACAATGCGGAAAACGGCCGTTTGACCATCGTTTACAAGGTGGTCGGTAAAGGCACATCGGCTCTGGCCGGTTTGCCGGAAGGTACATTGTGCGATATTATCGGTCCCTGCGGCAAAGGTTTTTCCCGTCCGGCCGATGATGTGATCCCGGTGGCTGTGTGCGGCGGTTACGGTGCGGCGGCGACATTTATGCTGACCCGGCAGAGCAAAAACGGCGGAGTATTGCTGCTCGGAGCGCGCAGTGAAAAAGATTTGCTGCTGACCGGCGAATATGCTCAGGCGGGGTTTCAGGTGAAAATCGCCACCGATGATGGTTCCGCCGGCATAAAGGGGCGGGTCACAGATCTTTTCCCGGAACTTCTGGAAGAGTATAAAGGAAAAAAACTTTTCTTCTACGGCTGCGGACCGCATCCGATGCTGATGGCTCTGGCCAGACTTCTGCGTGAAAAGGCTCTGGATGGTGAATTGAGCGTGGATCACATCATGTGCTGCGGGGTCGGAGCATGTTTCGGCTGCGTGGTAAAGGTCAACGATCATGCACATCCGGGCGAATGGATGTATGCCCGCAGCTGTGCCGACGGCCCGGTTTTCAAACTTGCAGATATTTATACGGAGTAAGATCATGGCAGAACTCAAAGTAGATTTCGGTAAATTTCAATTGAAAAATCCGGTGATGACCGCTTCCGGTACTTTCGGATACGGATTGGAATATTCGCAATTTTATGATATTTCCCGTCTGGGTGCAGTGGTGGTCAAAGGTATCCGCAGTGTGCCGTCCGACGGTAATCCCACTCCCCGGGTGGCAGAAGTCACCGGCGGTATGCTCAATGCCATCGGTCTGCAGGGACCGGGCGTGGAGAAGTTTCTCCACGATGAACACTATCTGCCCGGAGTGAAAAAGACCGGCGCGGCAGTGATCGTCAATATCTGGGGGAAAACGGCGGAGGAGTATGCCGAAGTCGCCGCCCGGCTCGAAGCTGAAGCCAAAGCTGATATCACCGCACTGGAGATCAATATTTCCTGCCCCAATGTCAAAGCCGGCGGGGCGGCATTCGGAACTGATCCCAAACTCGCGGAACAGGTCATTTCGGCGGTTCGCAATGCCACCACGCTGCCCTTGATCACCAAATTGAGTCCCAACGTCACCAGCATCGCTGAATTTGCCCGTATCGCAGAAGCTTGCGGCAGTGACGCCGTTTCGCTGATAAACACTTTGTCTGCGATGGTGATCGATATCGAAACCCGGCGCACCAAACTTGCCAACCGTACCGGAGGTCTTTCCGGACCGGCCGTCAAGCCGGTTGCCATCCGGATGGTAAATGAGGTTTATAAGGCCGTCAAGCTGCCGATCATCGGGATGGGCGGTATCTGCAACGGCGCAGATGCAGTCGAATTCATGATCGCCGGGGCAACGGCGGTTGCGGTGGGAACCGCGAACTTTGTCGATCCGTTTGCGCCGCTGGCGGTGATCGATTTTATCAACGATTACTGCGATCGGCACGGAATGAAGTCGGTCAGTGAACTTACCGGTTCTCTGCTCAACTGAACTGAATAAAATCAAAAATACCGGAAGTTCTGGTCATCAACCATTGCTTCCGGTTTTTTTTGCACGCGATATCCGCTGGTAAATAATTCGCGGTCAGCGGAAAACCGTATCTCCGTAAGGATTCATCTCCCATGACGCCGGAGTATTCTGCGGTATCGGACTGATCCCCTCTCTTTCGATCCGTGTGCAGCCGCAGCAGATCAACAAAAATACCGCTGCCGGAATGACAGCGGTAAGAGTCGGCATTTTAACCATTATTTCAGTCCCAACAGGGTGTGAAAGAGACTGTATTCATTCATTTCCAACACCTGCAGGGTGACGGCCGCCGCCGCAAACAGCAGCGTGAGGATGAGCATGATGGTGAAAAATTTGGACTTAAGCATCGTAGACTCCTTATCTCCTGATCACTTTTTGAAAGTGACTTTGTCACCAACTTTGATCATACCGGCTTTGCCGGTCGGGATATTGGCAGTGGATTCTTTCTTATCGACGTTGTTCAAGGTCACTGCCGCGATAAATTCACCGTCACGGGTGACATTGAAGTTCAAACCGCTTTCGAGGTCAGGATTGACCAGGAGGGTCTTGTTGCCGATGGTCTGAGTCACGGTGGTCTCCGTACCGAAGTCGATCACGATATAGCCGTAATCGGATGAAACTTTGGAAACGGTGCCAACCACCACGTTGCGGGCATTGACCGAACCGCGCGGCCACGCCTGAGGATCAGCATCGCTGTCTTTCAGCGCGAGAATGGTCTTGTAATCACCGATGACACCATTGAGACGTTTGATCTCTTTGTCGCGGTTGGCAACGGTCGTCTGCAGGTTGCCGATATTGCGGTGAGCTGAACTCAACTGACCCTGCAGGGCAGGAATCTTGGCCAATTCGCTGTTGTTGGTACTGACGATTTTTCCCGGATCGGAATAACCTTTGGACAAATCATCTTTGAATCCGGCAACTTTCAGGCGCGCCGCGATGGAACTCAAGGCTCCGGCGTATTTGATCCGGGCATTTTTATGAGCATTTACTGCATCTTCCAGAGGACGGATGCCGTTGCGGACATTGCTGTAAATAGCGTTGCGGTCAACTTTTTTGCCGGCGATTCTTTCGATCTGATCGACGATCGCAGAACGTGAAGAGTAGAGCGCTCTGACTGCACTGTTGATCTTGTTGATCCGGGCGCGATAGGTGGAGAGGTTGGCAAAGTCGGCTTTTGAACCGGTGCCGGCGCCGATAACATTGCCGATCTGGGCAAATGTATCAGCCATCTGGTCGCGCTGCTGGGAGACGTTGCGCAATTCCGCTTCTTTGCGGCGCAGGGTGTCGCGGGTTTCCACGAACAACCGGACGAAATCTTTATTCAAAGCGGTGAATTTGCCGATTTTCTTCTCGAATTCCTCTTTCTCAAAGCTCTGATTATCCAACACCAGATCTGCCTGAGCCAAACCGTCGGCAGCACCTTTGCGGAACACTCCTTCGATATTCTTGGCACTCTCGCTGATGGATTTGCTCATGGCTTCCCAACCGGCGATGGCGTTCTCATATTGTTTGACGAACTCCGCACTCTGCCGGGTCAGGTTTTTCAACTGATTATCCATGCCGCTTTTGGTATATTTTTTATGAGAAAGCTTGGCTTCGGTCAATTCAGAAGCGAACTTATTGTCGCTCTGCGTATCGATGGTCTGGGCACTGGTATGGATGGCATTGCTCATCTGTGTCCAGCCGTCGACGAATTGCACCCGCTTCTCATAGAGGAAGTAGGAAAATACGGCACTTACCAGCGCGAGTATCAGTACGATTACACAGGTAACGATGTTAAAAGTTTTCATTGTCGGCACACCTTTAAATTTTAATTATACACACAATAAAATATTACAAAACAAAATGCACTTTATAGAAGTTAACACGTAAATGGCAGTTTTCAAATCCAGAATGCGATTTTTTTGCAAAAAAACGCTATTTTTTTCAGAAAAACGGTTTTTCACAAGACAAAACGCACTCCTTCGGCTTGAGAAAAGAGTCTGGCCAATTCTCTTGCCTGCTCCAGCGAAGCCACTTCGCAGGCCACCCGCAGCGCAGTGTATTTGCCGTTTCCGGAACTTTCGCCGCTGGTTATTTCCAGCGCAACTTTTTCGCTGCTGCCGATGGCGGCGATCGCTTCCCGGCTTTGTCCGGTACAGCTGCCGTTGGTGATGATCCGGTACTCCCAGCGGCAGGGGAATTGTATTTTGCCGGTGTTATTTTCCATTGCTGTTCTCCTCCCAGTACGGGGAAATCTCCCGGAGTCTGGCGATGATCGGCGGCAGTTTTTCTGCTACGAAATCCAACTCGTCCGGAGTGTTGTATCTCGATAAACTGAAACGTATCGTGCCGTGTGCCGAACTGTAAGGTACTCCCATTGCCCGCAATACATGCGATGGTTCCAAACTGCCGGTCGTACACGCCGAACCGCTGCTGGCACAGATGCCCAGTACATCCAGCAGCATCAGGATACTTTCACCCTCAATACATTCAAAACTCACGGAACTGGTTCCCGGCAGCCGGTCTTCGGAAGCACCGTTGATGCAAATACGGGGAATGCTCTGCAGCAGTCTGGCTTCAAATGCATCGCGCATCTGTTTCAAATTGCGGTACTCTTCTGCGAGATTGGCTTTGGCGATCTCACAGGCTTTGCCCAGCCCGATGATCGATGCGGTATTTTCAGTGCCGCCGCGCCGGTTTCTTTCTTGATGGCCGCCGCAGATCAGCGGAGAGAAAATTATTCCCCGGCGGACGTATAAAGCTCCAACTCCTTTGGGCGCATGAAGCTTGTGGCCGGAAAGCGAAAGAAAATCGATCCCCGCTTTTTCAACATTGATCTCTACTTTGCCCGCCGCCTGAACTGCATCCGTGTGGAAATATGCTCCCCTGGCATGGGCAATGGCCGCGATTTCAGCTACCGGAAAGATGACCCCGGTTTCATTGTTGCCCCACATGGCTGATACGATGGCAGTGTTTTCATCGACGGCATTCTGCAATGCTGCCATATCCAACCGGCCATTGCGGTCAACTCCGATCAATTCAACTGTGAATCCCCGGCGGCTCAATTCTTCACAATAGTGCAGTACAGCCGGGTGTTCAACCGCAGTGGTGACGATTTTTTTACGTTCCGGCAGGGCATTCAAGGCCGCATTTATCGCAGCGTTGTCACTTTCTGTGCCGCAGCTGGTAAAAATTATTTCTGTGGCATGCCCCTCTTTGTCCCGGAAGCCGGCACCGAGCAGTTCTGCAACCTGACAGCGGGCCTTTTCTATGTCAGCGGCGACACTGCCGCCGAACCGGTGGATGCTTGACGGATTGCCGTATCTTTCGCAGAAGTACGGCTGCATCGCCGTAAAAACTTCCGGCGCGACCGCAGTGGTGGCGTTGTTATCAAGATATATTACTTGTTTGTCCATAAGGTCGCCCTGCATTAAAGATTGGCCAGTGCTGCATTTATGATCGCATCAGCAGCTTCCGGGGCAACGGTGTTGATCCCCGGCTGGACTTCGTAACCGCCGCGCGGGAAGCACTCGGCCATCGGGACATAACCGGATTGGGACTGGGAGAGCGAAAGAAGAAAAGTATTTTTGAAAGGTGACTTTTCCCGGATCGCTTTGGCCACCCCGTTGAATGGTTCTCCGGGCAGGGAGACCAGCGCCAGCTCTTTGCCGAACTCGATCGCGGTCAGCCGGCAATCGTGCGAAGGTGTGCTTTTGGCATTGCAATCCAATGCACGCTGGGCGAAGTAACGCAAAGCGGCCGGAACTTTATTGGCCAGATCCTGACTTTCAAAGTCACCTTCTTTGGGAATATCCGGTACCGTATCCAGAGTGTGCTGCGCTTCAGCGATTTCCGCTTCCGAAAGTTTCCGGTGCGGAATGGTGACAATAGAATTTTTGACCACGATATCGTCACCGGAGAGTTTTTCCAGTTTGTCCAGTGCGTCAAGTACGATCGCAGCATAACCGCGACCGATGCGTACCGCTTCATTATAACAGGTCTGATTGATCTGCTGATGGATATCGAAGTGGTTGATATCTCCGGAAGCATCATCGACGATCAGTACCGGCATACTTGCTTTCAGCGAGTGCTGGATCTCCTGCGTGAAACGTCCGTACCAGTCGGCGGAAACCAGATTGCCTCCGATGGTGTCGCCGTGATTGGAAATATTGCAGATCAGGGCCGCAGTTTTTCCGTTTTGGATGATGCGGATGATACCTATGGTACGATCCAGGTCGCTTTCGGGTTTGTCCACATCCGGGTTGCACCGGCCGGGATTGGTGACAATGGTACCGTTTTTCATCCAGTAGCGGCGGACAAAGGCATAAGGATTATTGTATACCGAACCGTATTCGATCTCTCCGGGCTGGAGGTTCATTATTGCGCGTTCTACAGCCATAACCGTCTTGTCGATGAGCTGATTGAAAGCGTATCTGGTTCTCTCATCATCCAGGGCATCAGCGGGCCGGAAGTCCGGACCGGTATGGGTGTGGATGGCACAGATTATCAGATTGTTATGAAGTTCTCTGCCGAATTTTTCCACGATTCGCGCTTCCAGCGCATCCAGCAGGGTTTTATGCACGGAAATCAAATCCAGCGAAATGATGCCGCAGCGGACTTTGCCGTTGTCGAATATGACCGTCTTGACATAAAGATCATCATACATGCCGGTATTCGGGCGTTTATTCATGTAACCTGCGAGTCCGACGCCGATCGGCGGAGTGATGATTTCCTGAGCGTAACCGATGTTGAGCATTTTTTGTTTTTCCTTACGTTATATTAATATGATTCAGAATCTTCGGATATAATGTCCTCTGGTTTCCGGAAGTTTCCAGGAAACGGCAAATGCAGTTACTGCGATCGCCGCCAGAATGATGAACAAAGTCAGATATGCATCGGCAGAATAGGTTATTACCCCGGATGCATTGGCCGTGTGATCAAAACAGTTGAGCAGTACGCCGATGAGCTGGGAGACGATCCCCACCGACAGATAACCGAACATATTGGAGACCGCCGAGGATTGGGCGATGATGCTTTTGGCATTATATTCCTGCATTATCATGGTGAATATCGGCGGCATACCGGCAGCTGCGGCAAAACAGCAGAAAAGTACGGAAAACGCCAGATAGTGCCAGTGAAAATAGATCGCCGGTATCATCAGCAGACTGCTGGCAGAACATATTCCCAGCGAAGTGATCGCCAACGGACGGCGGCGGTTGTGAGTCAGCCGGGTGAGGAAGCTTACTGTCAGCATGGTGCTCATGCAGACCAGCGTGAGAGCGAAAATGACTCCGGCAGCTCCGTTGCTGCTCATTCCGGCGAAATCCTGCAGAAACTTTTTTCCGAATACCGTCTGGATCACCAGATAGATGCAGAACACTGTGGAATAACAGAAAGTTATCAGCCAGCTCAGAGGGTTTTTCAAAATAAGTAAATAGGGCTTGAGCGAGAATGGCGTTTGGGGGATGGGGGGCAATTCCGCTTTGCGGGCATTGAATGTCAGGACCGCGTAAAACGCCAGTGAGATCAAGGCCGCCGCCAACAGAACATGCCGCCACGGAAAAACTCCGCAAAGCGCGGCAAAGGGCAGGGAACCCATCAAGCCGCCGCCGTAACCGCAGGTATAAGCAATGCCGAACATTACTGCATAATTTTTCCGGCCGAAAATCCGGTCGGCTTCCCGTACCAGACTCAAGTACATCGTGCTGGCACCGATGCCGGTCAGACTCCGGGCGGTATAGAGCAGAATGATGTTGCTGCACAATGGGAAAAGGAAGATGCCGATCAGAAAAACCACTCCTCCGGCCAATACCACGCGGGTTCCGCAGAAACGGTCGATCAGCGAACCGGAAACCAGCTGACAGATGGCATAGGGATAGACAAACGAGGAGGCCAGATTGGCCATTTGCAGTGCATCCAGCTGCATCTCTCCGGACAAGGTGTCATAAATCGTACCGGGCAGGGCGGTGCGCTGAAAATATGATGCCGCGTAGATCAATACCAGTGGGACAAAAATCCACAATCCCTGCCGTTTTTGATAAATTTCCTGCCAGATACCCATTTCCCACTCGAAAACTTTTTTGTCAATCATATTACCGTTTTGTCAATTATATTACTATAGCATTCCGGGCATGATTTTTCAATAGTTGACTTGACAAAATAATCATAGAGTGTTATCTTTTGCAATGGTATTTTTCAGGGGGATGCGGCAATGAAAAAAATTGTATATTTTGACCATGCGGCGGCATCGGTGCCATCGCCGGAAACGCTGCAGGATTTTGCTTCGCTGGCCGGGCATTTTTATGCCAATGCCGAGGCGGTGCATCAGTTGGCTTACCGGTCGCGGGAAGCATTGAAGACGGCGGAAAAACGGGTCTCTGCGGCGTTGTTCAACCGCGGGGATCATCCGGTGATCTGGGGGGAGTCAGCGACGGAACTTTTCCGGGTGCTGGCCTCGTTTCCGGAGTTTGATACCGGTTGTGCTTCCGCATTGGAACATCCGGCTCTGCTGGAAAATCTGAAAAATTTCACCGCTGCAGATATTGCTGCAGTTGCCCCGGACGGGACTTTTTGCAGCGGGCCGCACTCCAGCCGGTCTTATGATCTGGTCTGCTGTCATCAGGTGCAGAGTGAATTGGGATTGCTTGCCGACACGGAAAAGTTTTTTGCCGGAGTTTCCCCCCGCTGCCGGATGGTCGATGCAGTGCAGGCTGCCGGTAAGATGCCGCTGGTCAGGAATGCGGATGTCTGGGTGATTTCCGGAGTTAAATTCGGTTCTCCCGGCGGGGCGGCCATGATCCTGGCTGCCGACGGCCGTTTAACTGACAAGCTGCTTGCCCATGCGCGAAACTGCCGGCAGCAGAGTTATGCGGTGTCCAGGGTAAATGTACCGATGATACTGACAATGACCGGAGCTTTGGAAAAAGCAGTGGCGATGATGGCGGAAAACCGGGACAAAGTTTTGCAGTTGAATTCAGAAATCCGTTCCGGAGTCCGGGAGTTGGGGATCGTGCCGACCCTGCCGGAAAGCGTGCCGGTTTCGCCGTATATATTGAATCTGCTGCTGCCTGAACAGGAATCGGCGGTCGTGGTGCGGGCTCTGGGGGAGATGGGGATATTTACCGCTTCGGGCAGTGCATGCAGTGCGGAAACCGGCCGTCCGTCACCGGCATTGACCGCTTTGGGGTTCCGTGCGGAAAAAGCGTATCGTGCGCTGCGTTTGAGTTTCGGGCCGGGAAATTCGCCGGAGGATGCGGGAATTTTTCTCGATGGTTTGAAAACGGTGTTGAAAAATTATTAAAAAGGTATTACCTTAATAAGATAAAAAGAATATTTATTCAGAAAAGAGGAGATATCGGAGTATGTCAAAAAAAATTATTGTAATGCTGCTGTTGACTGGAGCATTGGCGGGTCTGCTGCCGTCGGTTTCAGCTTCGCGGGTGATCGAGATCCGGAAAAAAGCCGAGTTGAATCCGACCATCGCCTTTGCCGGTGTCCCCGGAGATCAGAAGCTGTCTGCAGACATAAAACGTTTTCTTGCTTTCAGCGGCTGGTTTGATGCAGTTCCGGCGGGCAGGTATGCTGACTATACGGTTAAAGCGGAGAAGTCGGGAACTTATCTGACCGTTTATCTTTATCGGGGCGAACAGCGGTTGACCGGCTGGCGGTTTCGGGATTCCGGAAATTCCCGGGCAATGGGCAAATCGGTGGTGGATACCATTATCGAATATGTGTTTCAGCAGTTGAAAGTCAAAGGGTTCTGCCACAGCCGCATCGCTTTTGCCGCTGAAACCGCCCCCGGTGTGCGCAATATATTTCTCTGTGATATCGATGGCGGCAATGTCGAACAGCTCACCGCTTACCGGACGCTGAATGTCGAACCCTGCTGGAGTCCGACCGGTAAAACCGTCTGCTTTTCCAAATACGGCAAATCCGGGATCGATATAGTTGAAACTACTGTTCAAAAGCCGCGCCGCAGCCGGATATTGACATCATTCAGGGGGATCAATACGGGGGCGGCGATCTCTCCGGACGGCAAATATATGGCAGCGATCCTGAGTCCGGATCATCAGGTTGATCTCTATGTCCTGGGATTGGCCGGGCGCAGTCAGACCCGGTTGACCCGGGGAATCGCAGTGGAAGCTTCTCCCTGCTGGAGTCCGGACGGCAGAAAACTTGCTTTTGTCAGCGACAGCCGGGGTAATCCGCGTATATTCACGGTGAATTCTGACGGTTCCGGTTTGACTATGCTGCCGTCGGTGGGGATCGATGCGGTAACTCCGGCGTGGAGCAGTGACGGCAAAATCGCCTATGCCACGCGGCTGAGCCGTGCCGGAAACTATGTGCTGGCGGTGTATGATTTGGATTCCAAAGAAAATAAAGTGGTCAGCAAAGGGGCCGGCAGCTGGGAATCACCCTGTTGGGCCGCTGATAACCGTCAGGTGGTCTGCAAGCGGATCTTGAATAATAAATCTTCGCTCTGGATCGTTGATACCCGTACCGGCAGAGAGAGGGAGCTGCTGCATACCGGCAGTGAATTGTTCGATCCGGCCTGGTCACCCTGTACCAAACGGTGAAGCAAAATGGCATTTGATACGGAAAAATATCTTAATGCTCTGGATATGTTCAATATCCGTCTGGGACTGGCTGCTGCAGAGGAGTTGATGGATCGGGCCGGGAATCCGGAAAAACAACTGCGGTTCATCCATATCGCCGGAACTAACGGCAAAGGTTCCACCGGAGCGATGCTGGAACGCTGTTTCCGGCATGCCGGATTGAAAACCGGATTTTATACTTCTCCGCATCTTATTGATACCCGGGAACGTTTCCGGATCAACGGTCAGGCGGTCAGCCTGGATGAATTCAACCGGGCCGGGGAAAAATTGAACCGGTGTGCCGGAGACGGGCGGTACAGTTATTTTGAATTTGCTACGGTGCTGGCGATGGAAATTTTTGCTGCAGCCGGGGTGGAGGTCGTTATTTGGGAAACCGGTATGGGCGGACGGCTGGATGCCACCAATGCCGTCATGCCGCAGGCGTGCGTGATAACCAATATCGCACTGGATCATCAGGGGCATCTGGGCAATACTCTGGCGGCAATTGCCGGAGAAAAAGCCGGGATCATCAAGCCGGGAGTTCCGCTGTTTCACGGGGTGCTGCCGGAGGAGGCGGCAAAAGTTATTTATGCGCGGGCCAAAGAGCTGGCAGCACCGGTTTATCCCCCCCGCGCCGAAGTGCCGGAGGCCGATGGTTTTACCGGGAACTGCCAGAATTTCACCTATGACGGAAAAAGGTTTTCGCTTGCGTTGCCGGGGATCATGCAGCGGGAAAACTTCCGGATGGTATATGAGGTGATCACGTACTTTGCCGACCGGTGGCATTTTTCTGCGCCGGAAGCATTTCAGGCTCTGCCGGAGGTGCGCTGGCCCGCCAGATTCCAGCATATCGGCAATCTGATCGTGGATGGCGGTCATAATCCGGATGGTGTGCGGGCTCTGGTCGAAGCGGTCAGAGAACGTTATCCGCAGGAGAAGTTTCTGGTGGTTTATGCGGCATTTGGGGACAAGCAGGCTCCGGAATGTCTGAAATTTCTGGATACGATCGCGCAGGAATATATCTTTACGGTGCCGGGGGCCGGGGGCCGGGCCGCTTTTGTGCCGGAAGAATTGACCGCTATGACTTCGCTGCCGGCGGCAGTGGAAATGGACCCGGAAAAAGCGGTGAAGCAGGCTGCATTGCAGCCGGATGTCCGGGTGATCGTTTCCGGTTCGCTCTATCTGGCCGGGATCGCTCTGAAAACGCTCTGTCCTCTGCAAAGTATTCTGAATATCTGATCATCAATCGCTTATTGTGCAGGTAAATGCATTTATTCTGCACAATTTGGGCTTTTTTTTGTCCTGATTTGTTTTTCCCATTTTTTTTGTGTATATTTTATCTGTACTCACTAAATTATGGAGAAAACAGAAATGACTGAATTTTTCTCAAGACTCAAACATCAGATCCACTCCGGAAAACGCAATGATACAGTTCCGGTGATTTATGATGCGCTGGCGCAGGAACTCCGCTGTTCAGGAGGGAATTTCCGTTTGCCGAATATCCAGCCGCTGGCGGAAGAACTGCAGGTTTCCAGCCATACTGTCCGCAAAGTTTATGCCAGACTCTGTCAGGATGGATTGATCGAAAGACCTTTAAACAGCCGCTTCTACAAGGCAGTGTGCCGTCACCGGTCAAATATCATCGGGATGATCATTCCGGAAGCTTTCTACAGTTTTATCAGATTGAGCGACCTGAATTGTCAATACCGGGTGCAGATGTACTCCGGTCTGGTTGACCGGGCGCTGGAACTCGGTTTTCTGGTCACTCCGCTGCTGCTGCCGCCGCCGGATGCTCCGGCGGAAGAAATAGAACAGATGCTTGCTGATCTGCGTAATTATTGCGGAATAATCCATGTCGGTGACCGGGGGGCTGCGGTCGATTTGCCGCTGCAATCCCTGCTGGCTGAAAAAAGCATTCCCCAAATCCTGATGGGGTGTGAACTTCCGGGAAGTGAACTGCCTGCAGTTATTTTTGACCCCCGGCAGACTGCCGAAGGAGTACTGCATTATTTACGCAGTTTCAATCACCGTCACTTCGGGGTGATGTGGGGAGAGAGAAGTTCTCTCCGGCAGCCCGGATTGACAACCACTTTGAATTGTGAACAAGATGTGCGGTTCAATTTTGAGTCGGTGCGGCCGGAGAATATGAAAATCTCCTACCTGCGGGTTTGCAACAGTAAAAACTATGCCGATGAATTTGTCCGGGTCATTACGGAAATATTCAGCAGCAGCGAGCGCCCTACCGCCTTGTGGTGCAGGGGAATATCAATGGCCTGCCAGGCAATGAAGATTTTGAAGAATATGAAATTTTCCATCCCGGAAGATATTTCTGTCATGGCTTTCGGCAATCGTTTGGATGTGGATGTGATGACTCCGGCAATGACGACGATGGATTGTCAGTTTTACGAAATGGGCAGGGCGGCGGTGGAACATTTGCTGAAGTCTGTTCACGGTGAATTGGACAATCGGGACAGGGTCAGGCGGATCGCCACCATACTGGCAGCAAGGGCGAGTGTTTCGATGAGAAATCTGGATGATTTAATATAGTTTCTAAAAAACAGAAAGGGAAAACATGAGTAAACAGAATCAAAAATCCGGTTCCGGCATACCGGAGAAAAACCGTGCCGCTGGCAAAACAGGAGTTTTTGCGTGGAATGACCTTGAAAAAAGTAACCAATCCTTGCTTCTGCGAGGGAGTGCTTCATATTGGCCTCAGGTAAACGCTTCACGCCGCAACGCTGAGCTTCACACGGCAAAACCGTGCTTCCCACAGGCAGCATTCACGCTGATTGAACTTCTGGTGGTGATCGCCATCATTGCGATACTGGCGGCAATTTTGCTGCCGGCACTCAACCAGGCCAGAGAACATGCGAAAAGTGCACAATGTCTGGCCAATTTGAAGCAGAATATCACTCAGTTGCAGATGTATTCCAATGCTTTTGAGGGTTATATGCCTTCAACTTATAAAGAGGGCAATACTACGATGGCATGGACATATCCGCTTTATCTTGCCGGTTTGGTTCCGGCTGCCGGCAGAGAGTATAAAAATGTCCGGGTCTGTCCGAAACAGGTTCATTTCGCAATGACAGAAGAATCTCCCAATACATCATCCACTGTGCTCGACGTGTATGCCTCTTTGCGGATCGGCTGGTCGGCAAATGATTATCCGGCATTTACCAATACGAAACGGGTGAATAAACCATCGGTTTACGGGATTCTTGGTGATGGTTCGCAGGGGTCGTGGGCAAATACGAAAGATGCCGGCCGGGGAACGATGGAAGTAAATACGCTGGATGATGCTGTTGACCGTCTGCTGATACCGCTGCACAACGGAAATTTTGCTTTGGTTTATCTGGATGGACACGCAGCTTTGACTGCCAGAGAAGGACTGGCGGTCGTGTACGGCGGATTATTTCCGAACCAACCGGCTTATACTTCGGATCAGCAGTCCTGGATCAGATATTTGCGTGCTGACGGCGGATTGATCATGGATTACACTCAATGGCGGCTCAAACCGGTGAATGGATTGCAGTAAAGGTGGGAGACCGGAGATGAATCCATTCAGCATTGAAAAAATCAACGGATTTCCCGTATTGAAAAAAGATGGGAACCCGGTAAATCCGATGATGTTCTGGGCGCGTGATGTCGATGATATTGATTTTCCTGAATTCCGCAGGGCCGGGATCAAAATTTTCAGCTGCTTCCACTGGGCAAAATATTTTGAATGTCCCTACTGGACGGGGAACGGACAATATGACTTTTCCTATTATGATGAGCAGTTGACCCGTTTTACCAGACTGGTTCCGGACGGCTATATCATCCCCAGGATCTTTGTCAGTGCGCCATTCTGGTTTCTGGATCAGCATCCGGATGAGTTGACAGAATTTGCCATCGATATACCATATACCCGGGATGGGATCGCTTCAACTTATCACCATTCATTTGCTTCGGAATTGTGGAAAAAGGAGCAGGGTAAAGCATTCCGGGCATTGATGAAACACTTCCGGGAAGCTCCCTATGGTGACCGGATCATCGGTATCCATGTGGCAGATGGCACTTGCGGCGAATGGCACTACTGGCGCGGTGGTTGTGCGCCGGATTGCGGTAAAGCGATGGCGGCCAGACTCGGCCGTCCGGTACCACCGCCGGATGAGCGTGATCCGGAATATTATCAGGCATTTTATTCAGCGGCAGTGGATGCCATTGATCACTTCTGCCGGATCGTCAAAGAGGAAACCGATTATCTGACGGCGGTATTTTACGGTTATTTTCCGATGGAAACGGTGCAGGTCAATTCCGGTCACTGTGCAATGGAGAAATTTCTGTCGCTGGGAAATGTGGATATCGTGGCGGCACCGCACAGTTATTCCCGCCGTTTTTCCGGAGAAGACGGTTATTTCCGGGCGATTCCGGCAACATTGGCGAAACACGGGATATTATTTTTGGATGAATCCGATGACCGTACTCCGCTGGGGACGATAAAATATGAAAATCAATCATTGATCATGGCGGAAAATCCGGAAAAAGCTCTGCATCTGCTCTCCCGGGAATTTGGCAATGCCGCCGTCCATTGTGCCGGACAGTGGTTCATGGATATTGATATCGGGATGTTTCGGGACCGGATATATTATGATCATATCGCCAAATTGTATCAATGCGGGGACCGGCTTTTGCCGCTGCCCCGCCGGCGGGTATCGGAAGTGGCGTTGATCACAGATCCGGAGAGCAACTGGTATTATTCGCGCAAAAATTATCCCAATGCACTGTATTTTTCCATCCAGCAGATGCGTGAACTTACTCATGCCGGAGTGCCGTTTGATTTTTTCTGTGCCGCCGATGTGGATGCTGAAGAGATGAAAAAATATAAGGTACTGATCTTTTCCGATGTGGTTGCTCTTTCTGAAAAATGCCGTTCGGAAATCAAAAAACTGCAGAAAGATCACCGCTGCTTCATCTGGACCTGCGGCGATGGGGCAGTTTCCCGGGAGGGCAAATTTTCTCCGGATGAAGGAATGAGAGATTTGACCGGGATCAAATTCACTCTGACCGGCAGACAGCTTTTACCGCCTTTGCAGGACCCGTATATCACTCTGGATGAGGAGTTCCGGCAGGACCCCGGATTTCTGCCGGAAAAGGCGGATGTGGATTTCGGTTCATGGCGGTCGGTATACCATGCCTGTCCGGATTATTCTGCCGGTGAATTGCGGCAGATTTTCAAAGAGAGCAAGGTGCATATTTATTCAGAAGACGGCGATGTGGTTTCAGCAAGCGAGAGTTTATTGATGATACACGCTTCATCAGACGGCTGCAAATCCATCCGTCTGCCCCGGGCCAGGAAGGTCAGTGATCTGCTCAATGAGCGCCCGGTCGGAGAGAATATAACACAATTTGAAATTCAGATGCGGCTGGGGGAAACCGCATTATTCATGTTGGAAAATTGAGAAAGGAAAACATACATGAAAAAAATATCACTGTTTTTGCTGCTGGCTGGATTGCCGGTACTGCTTTCTGCCCGGATATTGGCTCCGGGAGAACGGATCGAAATGGCGTTGCCCGATGGCAAAACGGCCAATTACGAACGCCTGATAATCACCTTCACCGCCCGGTGCGACCGGCCGATGAATGTAAACGATTCACGCTTTATGATCGTGGCAATCAATGGCAGGCGGGTGGATAAATACCTGATTCCCGGGCAGACCAGAATTCCCCGGCTGGTTAACCGTACCAGTCCGACTTTTCATGGCAGCGGCTATGATTATACTGATAAAAACAGTTGCTGGAGCGTAGTTTCCTGCAAAGCCGATTCGGATACGGAACATATCTATTTCCCGGCTGATTTCAGACAGCTGCACACCTATGCGATGGATGTGACCGATTTTCTCAGTTCCGGCAAAAATTCTCTGATTATCGGAAACAGTGCTGCCGTCGGAGTGAATTATCCTCTGCATGTCGGAGAGGTGAAAGTGGAAAAAGTCCACGCCTCCAAACTTCCGGACCCGGTGGAGCGCAGTTTTTCCGGTTATGCTGTTATTCCCAATAAAAATCTGCCTCTGGCCGGTGCCGCTGAAGAGATACAGGTGAAGATACCCAAAAAATCCGGTTTCCGCCGCGTGTTGCGTTTCCGGGCCAGATTGGGATATACCGCCGAAGGCTGTAACGGAGATTTGAAAATTCTGATAAACGGCCGAATACTCACTCCGGAAAATGAGAAGCAGTTGAGCCGTTTGCTCAATCGCGGAGCTTTTTTCCGGGGAGGCAATGAAACAATAATCGCTTCTCATGGCAGAATCGTGGTCGCACACCGGGCTGATTGGGGGATACCGTCGGAGAAACTTGAAGATTTGAAGGTCAACTGGTACTATTTGGATATCGATGATATGCTCCATGATAATGGCGGCACTGTTTTGCTGCAGAATGTGGCGTTTGCTCCTTATTTCAAGAAACGCGGATACAAAGACGGCAGACCTTTTCTGCTCTTTCGGGATGGTGCAGCCGGTTATGTGCCGGATATTTGCGCGGATCTGTCTCCGGCGCGGAAAATTGAACACCGTAAATTGACAGACAGTGATAAAAAGATCAAAGCTGCCAACTATGTTTTGAGCATCGCACCGGCAGGCGGGCTGCAGATCGAAACCGGGAAACAGAAATTTTTCGTGGAAACTCTTTACAGCTATCCCCGGGCCGGATTTAATGCTTTCCTTTGTGACGGCGCAGCGGCGGTGATTCCGGAAAAGGAGTTCAAAGGGCGTATCAGCGAAAAGGACGGAACTTTGACTTATAAGTACTCCGGAAAATATTATTCAATTACCCGGATGGTGAAGTGTGCGGCCAATGCCATTCATATCAGTGAAAAAATCACCAACTTGACCGATGCTCCGCTGGGAATGAAATTTGAAGTCAATCTGGTCAGTGCAAACCGGGCGCAGGTTATCCGTAAAAACGGCAGTACGTTGTTTAATAATAACTTGAGCAGTCATCGCTTCCCATGCGGCAATACTTCGCTTTTCTGGGGATTCAGCAAAGGAAACTCCTGCGGGGCGGGAATTGCGGTCGTGGATGATATTTTCCGGATGCAGGCTGATTACCGGGCTGACCCCGGCGGCGGCGGCATCAGCACCTCCCATCTCGGTTTTGCTGCCGGCAAATCCCACACTTTGCGTTACACGATCTATATTCAACCGTCAGCAGATTACTTTGACTTTGTCAATGCCGTCAGGCAGGATTGGGGGGTCAACGGTCGTACTATTCCCGGATTTATAACCTGGAACAATCATCATATCCGTAATAATCCGGATAAATTCAAGGCTTCGGTCGCCAATTTGGGTACTTCGATCATTATCGACGGTAAAGAGTGGTACAATGCCCGGAAATATCATGAAAAATCTTGCGATATTGACGGGGAGATGAAACTGCAAACCGGGTGGAAAAATCTGGGAAAAACTCTCTGCCCGGATATCCGTTATCTTCTGCAGTTTCAAATGGTGTTTTCCTGGCGCAATAAGGAAAATGCTCCTGACTTGATGGCGGATTCTGCGATCATCAACAGCGATGGAAATGTCGATGTTTTTGCCCGCGCCCGGAAAGGTGCTTCGTACTCTTCCACTTACGGTTACGGTGAACCGGGATTGTATCACGCGTATCACTATCCGGTGATCGGGAATTCATATTACCGTTATCTGATGGATTCTGCCGGAGTGGCGATGGATAACGGTTTTGATGGAATATATTATGATACTCCGGAATATGACGCGGTAACTTACGGCAGATTTACCTTTGACCGCTGGGATGGTATGACGGTGGATCTGAATGATGATTATACGATCGCCGTAAAGTATGCGGATGTCAATCTGATTTCGGCCGAAGCGCGGTATGAACTTTATAAATACATTACCGGACGCGGAGG
>JAGBZM010000022.1 GCA_017628235.1 Lentisphaeria bacterium
ACAATTCTGACAATAAACTATCTTCCTTACCTTCCCTCAATCACCCTTATTTGCCGCCGCAGTCACAGCCATTGTCACATTCATCCACCGAACGGACTGCCACTCCGGCTTCATGCAAAAGCTTCATGGATACATCATCAATGGTATAGTGCTGATGGTAAACTACCTCCACGATTCCGGCATTGATGATCATTTTGGCACACAACAAACACGGACTGAATGTGGTATAAAGTGTCGCCCCTTTCAGCCGGATACCATTATATGCCGCCTGCACGATCGCATTTTCTTCAGCATGGCTGCACAGACACTGCCCCAAACCTTCGCCGCTTGGCACATCGGAATTACAGCGGGGACAACCGCCTTCGGAACAGTTTTTGATCCCGCGCGGAGTACCATTGTACCCGGTGGAAATTATCTGCCGGTCACGCACCACCACCGCCGCCACCTGACGGCGGCTGCAGTTGCTGCGGCTCGCCGCCACATGCGCAATGTCCATAAAATAACGGTCCCAGGACGGACGGACATGCTTCTCGTTTGACATACTCTTTTCCCTCCAAATTTTTTTACCAATATATCATCTTGAATACATCCAATATCTGCCGGTCACAGAAAATCCATATCCACGCCCCCAGGGTGATAAACGGTACAAACGGCAGCGAAGCATCCATCCGCCGTTTCACCGCCAAACCCCAGAGCGAACCGGCAACCGAACCGGTCAGCAGCGCAAAAAATGCTCCGGGCAATCCCAGCAGCATCCCGCACAATGCAACAAACTTCACATCTCCGTACCCGATCACCTCCCGGGAACAGAACAACCGGCAAACTTCAGCAAACACCGCCAGCAGCACCGCCGGGATCACCCCCGAAGCCAGTGTGTTGAGCAAAGAATACCAACCATTGGCCGCCATTTGCGTTTCCGGAAAAAAACACGCGGCAATCAACGCAAAAAACATTCCGGAATATGTCAATTTGTCCGGCACCACCCGGAAACGGATGTCTGTCATAGCACAGGATATGCCGAAAAAAATCATCAGTATCCGCGCCGGGATCACCCCGGGCAGCTGTTCCGTCAATCCGGTTTTCACCACCACCATCGCCGTCAGCAAACCGCAGATCAGTTCCACCCAGAAATAACTCGATGAGTAAGGCGTACGGCAGGCCCGGCAACGCCCGCGCAGAACCAGATAACTCAATACCGGAATATTGTCAAACCAGCGGATCGGATTACCGCAGACAGTACAATGACTGGAGGCTTTGGAGAGCGATTCGCCCCGGGGTATCCGCCAGATACAGACATTGAGAAAACTGCCGATACACGCTCCGAATGCAAATATCCAGAATATCACAAAAATCCACACCCCCGGATACCCCAATCCCCAAACCGTAAACCAATCTTTCGGTGAATCAAAATACCAACGGGAAATATCCCACCCGATCATCATTCTGCTCCTTTTAATTCAAATCCACGCCGCATGGCAGCCAGATCCGGCTTGATACCGGTCCACAACTCGAAACTTTCCGCCCCCTGACGGATCAGCATCTCCATGCCGTTGGCCCAGTTGATATTATTTTCCGCCGCAATCTTCTGCAATGCTGTCGGATGGTAAATGGTGTCAAATATTTTTACTTTCATCCCCGGATGGAAAAATCTTTCCGCCAGAGGCGACGGATCATCCGCTTTCAACCCGACGGATGTGGCCTGGATCAGATAATCCGCCGATTCCAGCAGACGTCTTACCTCTTTTTCATCATCCGGGACGGCACAACTGCCGGTAATTTCCGGATGGACCTTGCGGCACAAAGCAAACAACTCTTCAGCTCTGGCCGCTGTACGGTTGATAAAACTGATCTCTTCCACTCCGCAGCCGGCCAGATGCACCGCTGTGGCGCGAGCCGCCCCGCCTGCCCCGCAGAACAGGATCTTTTTCCCGGTCAACTCCTCCTGAAAACAATACTTCAATGCCTCTTCCAACCCGACTCCGTCGGTCGAATCCCCGATGATCCGCCCTTCCGAAATGAGCAGAGTGTTGACGCTGCCGCAAACTCCGGCCCGCGAAGTCAATTCATCTGCCAGGGCCGCTGCCTGCAGCTTGTGCGGTACAGTCAGATTGACTCCGGACAGATTTTTCCGGGCATATTCAAAGAAGTCAGCCAGCTCCTCCGGATGAACCAGACGCCGTCCATACGGGCGGCCCAAACCGGCAGCTTCAAATGCGGCATTCTGCATGCCGGGAGACCGGCTGTGTCCCACCGGATCGCCAATTACCAAATATTTTTCCATTTTTTTATCACTTTGACTGGAAATTTTATGCTTTTGGGGTTAATATACATGAACATCAAATGCTTCGCAAGAAGCAAAGGGTATTTAATCACATTTTTTTGGAGATTTTTTAATGAAATCATTAAAACTGCGCTATCTGGCACTCTTGTCTTCTGCGGTCTTCCTGTGCGGCGGATGCGAAATTTTCCGGGAAGCTCTGGAAGAAAGTTACGCCTCCGAGGACCCGTCCAGCAACGAGTTTGAAACCCGTTTCAATATCGGCATTTTTGAAGTGGTCAAATATCCGCGCGCCACCATGCTGGAAAAGGAGATCAATATTGATAACAACAACACCGTCTGCATCAATACCAATGCCCTTTTCAGCAGCAAGCGCATACGTCAGGCCCGCGCCATTCCCCGCCCCGGCAATCCGGATGTTTATGATCTGGAATTCCGCATCGACCGGATGGGCAAAACCCAGTGGATGATCCTCGCCGGAAACAACAAAAACCGGGAAGTGGTGATGATCGTCGATGACCGTTATGTCGGCTCATTCATCCCGGAAAATTATCAGGATGGCACCAAAGACTGGGTCCGAGTGCGGGCCGGAGTGGACAATTATACCGCCAGAGGCATTGTCAAATTTGCCAAGAAAAATTATGAATTCTACAATCCTGAAGCCAAAAACTGGTTTGAAAACCTTTTCTGATCCGGAATTTTTCATCAGCCGGGAACTCTCTTGGCTGGATTTCAACGACCGGGTACTGGATGAAGCGCGTTTTCCGGTGAATCCATTATTGGAAAGGTTGAAATTCATAGCGATATTCAGCAGTAATCTCGATGAATTTTTCATGGTCAGAGTAGCCGGTCTGCGCCAATTGATCCATGCCCGGGTCAATGAGTGTGACCCGGCCGGCAATACTCCGGTCCAGCAGCTGCTGCATGCCCGGACAAAAATTTCTGCCATGCTCAAAAAACAGTATTCTCTGCTCGACAAATATATCATCCCGCAGTTGGCGGCCGCGGGAATATTCATCCGCCGTCTGCAGGAATTGACTCCGGATATGCAAGTGCAGATGAAAAGTTTTTTCAAGCGGAACATCATGCCCGCCCTCACCCCGCTGGCTGTCGATCCGTCCCACCCCTTTCCGCTGCTCAATTCCGGAGCTGTGGAATTGGCGGTAAAACTTTATTTCCCGAAAAGCAGAAAATCCCTCACTGCTTTTGTGGAAGTCCCCGAACTTTTCGACCGGTTCATCCGGCTGCCGGAAAATTCTGCGGAAGAAATATCATTCATCCTGCTGGAAGACCTCATCGCAGAAAATGCCGGAGAACTTTTCCCCGGCGGGGAGATCCGCGCCATGCAGATATTCCGGGTCACCAGAGACATGGACTACTCCATCGACGATGATGACAGTGAAGACCTGCTTCATGCCCTGCAGAACAAACTCCGGCAACGCCGTTCCCGCGCTCCGGTCAGACTGGAATTCTCCTCCGTCCGCAGCAATAAGGCACTGCAAAACTATCTGGCAGATTCTCTGGAACTCGAACCGGAATTCTGTTATCACCTGCCCGGACCGCTGCATCTGAAACAATATGCCGGACTGATAAATCAACTCGACCGGCCGGAACTTCTTGAACCGGTCTGGCAACCGCAGATGCCGGAGGTTTTTTCCGGATATTCCACTGTCTTTGAAGCAATTTCCGCCAGAAAAAATATTCTGCTGACTCACCCGTATCAGAGTTTCGATCCGCTGGTAAGACTCCTGGAAGAAGCTGCCGGTGATCCGTCGGTCGTGGCCATCAAACAGACCCTCTACCGGGTCAGCGGCAATTCCCCCATTGTAAAAGCACTCCGGCGCGCCGCCGAAAACGGCAAACAGGTGACGGTCCTGGTGGAATTGAAAGCCCGTTTCGACGAAAGCAACAACATTGCATGGGCCGAATTACTCGATCTCTCCGGAGCCCATGTAGCTTACGGAATGCCGGGGTTGAAGGTGCATTGCAAAGCTCTGCTCATCGTCCGCCGGGAAAACGGCATTCTCCGGAGCTATGTCCACTTCGGCACCGGTAATTACAATGACCGGACTGCAGAATTATACACCGACTTCAGTTTGTTGAGCTGCGATCCGGAGCTTACCGCCGATGCCGCAGTGCTTTTCAATCTTCTCAGCGGCAGCACTGAACCTCCGGATAAATGGAGTGCCATTAGTTCCGCCCCATTTGATCTGCGCCGGAAATTGACCGCATTGATCAGACGGGAAACCGCCCTGGGAACCAATGGACGGATCATCGCCAAAATGAACAGTCTGTCCGATCCGGAATTGATAACTCTCATCCATCAAGCCGCTGCGGCCGGAGTGAAAATCGATCTGATCGTCCGGGGCATATGCTGCTGCCGGATACAGGGAAATGAGAAAAATCTCCGGATCATCAGTATCATCGACCGTTTTCTGGAACACTCCCGGGTCTTTTACTTCGGCAATAACGGCAACGATGAATTGTACTGTTCCAGTGCCGACTGGATGCCGCGCAATCTCGATCGCCGGGTCGAATTGATGTTTCCGATTTACGACAGAGAAATAAAAAAGGAGATCATGACAATTCTGGACTTTCACCTGCATGACCGGGATAAACAGCGGAAACTGCTTGCTTCCGGATGTTATTCGCGTCCGGCAGGAAAGAATCCGCTGCAGACCAGAAGCCAATGGAAAATTTACGAATTTTTACAAAAAAACAGACAAAAAACGGAATAAGTTGCATTTTTTTATAAAATTGCACTTGAAATATCGGGGCCAATGGAGTATTGTATAATATGCCATACATATAAAGTTTATGTTTCAGGAGGGAATTGTGTCTTTAGAACCGATAAGCTGTTCCACTTTGGCCGATGGAGTGGAAAGCAGCATTTTAAGTTTTATCCGCCGCCGTACTTTGCAGCCGGGAGATTTGCTTCCCCGGGAAGAGGAGATCGCCGATGATTTGAATATCAGCCGGTTGAGTGTCCGCGAAGGGATCGGCCGCTTGAAAGCTCTCGGCCTGATCGAGCCGCGCAAACGCCGGGGAACCATTCTGCGGAAACCGGATCCGTTCCTGCCTTTCAGCAAAATCGCCCGAACCAATTTATTCACCCAGGAGGACCGTCGGGATTTCAGGGAAATGCGGGTCGCGCTGGAGTTGGGGATGTGTGAATGGATTTTTTTCCGCAAGAAACCGGAAGACATCCGCAGACTGCGCAAAATCGCGCTGGAAATCACTAATGTCTGGTCCGATGTGGAATTTCATACCCAGCTGATGAAAATGTCCGGCAATCACAGCGTGAATGAGTTCCGTGAGATCCTCGCGGAATTTTTCAAATTTCCGCCGAAAGAATGCGACCGGGAATTCTGGCAGAAGTCCAGCAAAGAACATTTGGAATTATGCGATATTCTGGAAAAAGGTACTGCAGCGGAGTTTTATGCGGCAATGCGTAAACACTTTCAGCCGTACTTCAATGATAACATTTCCTGACCGGAGGAAATCAGAAAATATCGATCTGTTTATTTTGCGGTAAACTCATACGCCGGAGGCGTTGCATTCGCGCCTCCGGAAAGATCACCGTAAAGAATCAACCGGATGCAAAAGGGGGGATTGATGAAAAAAGCAGTATCGGCAGTATTGCTGGTCGCGCTGATGACCGGACTCTGTTCCGGGGCCGAAGTGATCAGAGGCGTGGGCCGGATACGGGGACGCAGTGTATATACGTTGAAAAACAAATATGCCGGCTTTGTCAGCAAAGTACATTTTTTCACCGGGAAACAGATCAAAAAAGGTGATGTCATTCTGGAATATGATGATTTGGAGATCCGCAGTAAAATCTGCAATCTGGAAAATGATATCGCTGAACAGCTCCAACTGGTGGAACTCAAACGGCTCAATCTGCAGCTGACCAGACTTGATCCGCTGCCCTCCCAATTCCGCAATCTGCAATGGAAAAAGTTGAGCGCACAGAAACGCTTGAACCGCTATACCGCCGAACTGGAAGCGTACAAAAAGCTCCACGCCAGCAAAGCGGTCTCTGATCTGGCCCTGCAGGAAAAGCAGCAGCTTTTCACCGACTATCAGGCGGAAACCGCTTCCATCGATCAGGATATCAAAATCGTAAAACAGGGTCTGGCCGACCTCTATATCCATCAGGCCGAAAAAGAATTAGCTCAAGCTGAACTGCATTTGAACAACCTGCAGAAAGAACTTGCCCTGCTCAAAGAAGAGCTGACATATTATAAAATCGTTGCCCCGGTGGATGGCTACTGCGTTACTGAATCGGATACCGTCGGCAGTTATAATGCTGTCGGTACAGCAGCCGCGTATGTCCACAAAGACGATGTAAAGCACATTTATTCCTATTTCAAAGAAGAAGATATGCACCTTCTCCACGTCGGAATGGATTGCCGTTTCATCAGCAATCAGCACGGCCCGGAAAAAATATTTCCGGCCAGAATATTTGCCATCAAACGTTACCGCTACGAATATGGCGCGGGAGTCTATTTTGAAGTCCGGTTGAAGATTCTTCAGGAACCGGTATCCCTGCGGATCGACTCAAACGGAGTGGTGGAAGTGCCGCTTGAGCGTAAATAAGTTTGCATCAAGAGGTAAAAATTTCAACAATACGCCAAAAATTCCGAAGGAGGTAAAAAACAAAATTCTGATTTCAGTTTCCCGGTTATGATTTAATGATTTTCTGCAAAGCAACTTTTTAACAAAAAGCCGTTTCCATCCGGAACCGGCAGGGGGATTCCATGAGTTTAATAGATTGGTTGATCGTATTGATCCCGGTAACACTGGTTTACGCAGTGGGATTATATTCACGCCGGTATGTCCGCAGTGTGGCGGATTTCCTGTCTGCCGGCCGCGTTTGCGGACGGTATGTCATCAACGTTGGGGATGTTGCCAATGCCTTGAGTATCATCGGTATTGTGGCGACACTGGAAATGAATTACAAAATCGGCTTCGCCATGAATTTCTGGACGTACATGATGCTGCCGATGGGAATGTTCATGGGACTGGTCGGATACTGCAACTACCGCTTCCGGGAAACCAAAGCGATGAGTCTCGGTCAGTTTCTGGAAATGCGCTACAGCCGCAGTTTCCGTATTTTTGCCGCCGCACTGCGGTCACTGGCAGAAGTCATTGCCAACTCGATCATGCCGGCGATTGCGGCGCGTTTCTTTATTTTCTTTCTTGACCTGCCCCGTTATATAGATATTTTCGGGTTCAAAATATCCACATTCATGCTGATCATGGCGATCTGCCTTTTCGTAGCCATATCCATCATCTGCATGGGCGGAACATTGTCGCTTATCATCACCGACAGTTTACAGGGAATGATCCTTTATCCGATCATGGCAATTTTTGTAGTATATGTTCTTTACAAATTCGACTATTCCAATGAGGTGATCCCGGTAATGCTGGACCGGGTTCCCAAAGAGAGCTTCCTCAACCCCTTTGACACTTCGGAATTGCGCGACTTCAACATGTTCAGTCTGCTGATCCTGCCGATCCTCAACAAAGTTCTCAACTACGCCAGCTGGCTCGGTGCCGGTTACTCCACTGCCGCCAAGACGTCTCACGAAGCAAAAATGGCCGGTCTGCTCGGCACCTGGCGCGGTCAGCTCAACGCCATGCTCTACATCATTTTTGCCATTATGCTCATCACCTTGCTCAATCACAAGGATTTTGCCCCCGAAGCACATGAAGTGCGTACCCATCTGGCGGAAAAAATCAATGAAGAACCGTTGCTTGAGCTTTCCGGGGAAATGAAAACCCGCCTTGATAATGTCGTGGCGCAACAGAAACCTATTCTCCACAATATCGGAGTGGATAAGCCGTTGAGTTCCAAAGAAAACCTCGATACAGAATTTCTTGCCCCCATCCATCAGGAACTGCTTAAAGGCGATGCCACCACCGCCGGAATGGACACCATTGACCGCGAAGCAGTGGGCAATGCCAAATTTCAGCAGTACCGGACCTATTTCCATCAGTTGAAACTTGCTTCGGCCATGCGGGAAATGCTGCCGGTAGGTTTGCTGGGACTCTTTTTCCTGATGATGGTCATGGCGATGATCTCCACCGATGATACGCGTATTTACAGTGCTTCACTGACCATTACGCAGGATGTGATCATGCCGCTGTGCAAAAAACCGCTGACCACCAAACAGCATGTCATGCTGCTGCGTCTGACCTCCATCGGCGTAGGTCTGGTCTTCTTCTTTGTGTCGATTTACATGGCGCAATTGAATTACATCAACCTGTTTGTCACTGTTGTCACCTCCATGTGGGTCGGCGGCTGCGGACCTGTGATGATCTTCGGATTGTACAGCCGGATCGGTACGACAGCGGCGGCCTGGGCCAGTCTGCTTTCCGGTATGTTTCTATCTTTCGGCACCATTGCCATCGATCGCTGCTGGGCCTCGCACATCTATCCTTTCCTGCAGCGGCACGACATGGTGGAATCAGTCGGCAACATTCTGGAGAAGATCTCCGCCCCGCTGCCTTACATCTCCTGGGAGATGAATCCGCTGCGCTGCCCGATCAACTCTTATGAATTCTACTTTTTCACACTGATATTCACATTGCTGACCTATGTCATCGTCTCTTATGCCACCTGCCGCACCCCATTCAATCTCGACCGGATGCTGCATCGCGGCAAATACAATCTGGACGGGGAGAAAAAAGAATTTGAAAAACTCACATTCAAAAATGTCTTCCGGAAAATGCTGGGCATCACCCCGGAATACACCAAAGGCGACAAATTTATCGCATGGGCGTTTTTCATATTCACTTTCATTTACCAATTCCTGTTCTCGTTTCTGATCGTCCTGATCTGGAACCAGTTTGATCCCTGGCCGGAATCATGGTGGAGCACCTACTTTTTCATTGTGAAACTGGTTGTTCCCGGTACGATCGCATTTATCACCACCTTCTGGTTCGGTTACGGCGGCATCAAAGATTTGATCGATCTTTTCAAGTCTCTGGAACGCCGGGTGATCAACCATCTGGACAACGGTTCAGTTTCAGGCAGCATGTCACTGGCTGACAAAGCGCAGCTTGAAGCGGTCGAACAGCAGGCCGCCGACAAAAAATAACAGTCGGTCAATATTTCTGCCGCCGGATTCAAAAACAATTGGATTCCGGCGGCATTTTTCTTGATTTTTTCCTGAATCACCGCTATATTATGCAAAATGTTGTGCTTTTAAAAGAATTATTATCAGTAATTGAATATGTTCGTTTTTTCTGCCCTCTTACCGATCATCGCGGCCTTGATTTTGATGTGCAGATTCAAAGTGTCTCCGGGCAAAGCCATGCCGCTGGCATGGCTGCTGGCAGCGGTATTTGCCGTATTCATCTGGAAAATCAGTTGGCAAACTGCTCTGGCCGCTTCGATACAGGGGGTATTCAAATCGCTGGATATCATACTTATTATTTTCGGGGCGGTTCTGCTGCTCAATGTTTTGCGTCACACCGGAGCGATGGAGAGCATCAACCGGACATTTTCCAATATCAGCAGTGACCGCCGGGTCCAATTGATTGTGATCGCCTGGCTTTTCAGCGGCTTTATCGAGGGGGCATCCGGTTTCGGAGCAGCTCCGGCTCTGGCGGCTCCGCTGCTGGCCGGACTGGGCTTCCCGCCGTTGATTGCGGTGGCAACTTCCCTGATCTGCAACACGCTGCCGGTACCATTCGGTGCAGTGGGTATCCCGACGGTGACTGCCACCGCGACTCTCGCCGGTCAATTGGAGCGAAGCGGAATCTCCACAGAAACTTTTGCCGGAGAAATGGTGGATAAATTTACCCTTATTTCCGGCGTTTCCGGTCTGTTTCTGCCATTGACGGCAATTGTTTTCATGATCGTGGCCGGCGGCGGACGGAGAAAGCTGCGCTCGATCGTTGAAATCATTCCTCTGGCCCTGATTTCAGCGGCAGCTTATATTATTCCCTGGCGGTTGACGGCACTCTATCTCGGTCCGGAACTGCCATCTATGACCGGGGCGGTCATCGGCTTGCCGCTGATCCTGCTTTTGATCCGGTTCAGGATATTCATTCCCCGGTATGTCTGGGATTTTCCCGGCAGCAAACCGGCCGATCCGCAACCGCCTGCTGCCGCCCAGCCCTCCGGCAAACCGGCATTTCAAGCCTGGCTGCCGTATCTGGCAATGGCCTTGAGCCTGTTTATTTTGAAGATGCCCGGCAGTGTTTTCAAAAATTTACCGGGCATAAAAATATCACTTCCGGAAATACTCAATGTTCCCGGCAGCGATGCTTCATGGAATATTCTGAATAATCCCGGTCTGATGCCGATAACCATAATCGCCGTAATCAGCGCACTCTGTTGGCGCGTGCCGGTGCAGGAACAATTCACGATCCTCAGAAAAACGGTAAAACAGATCAGTTTGTCGGCCATTGCCATTGCCGCCAGTGTAGCCGTAGTTCAACTGATGGTCTTTTCGGCAGACAATCCGGCCGGAATCCCCGGCATGTTGGATTGCATTGCCATTGCTGCCGCAAAATTTTTCGGCAGAGCGTATCTGGCCGGAGCACCATTCATCGGGATACTCGGAACATTTTTCACCGGTTCGTGTACTGTTTCCAATATCCTTTTTGCCCCGCTGCAATACAATACCGCCGATATGCTGGGATTATCAACGACTCTGGTCATCGCCCTGCAGAATATCGGCGGCGGTTTGGGCAGCATGATCCGGATCAGCGGAGTTATCGCCGCATGTGCGACCGTCAATGCTTCCGGCAAAGAGGGTAAAATCATCCTGCTGAATACCATTCCGGCGATAATCATGGGCATCATCACCGTGATATGTGCATTAGTCCTGTGAACCGGGACAGCGCATGACTGTTTTTTTATTATCGACCGAAAATCTCAAAAAACTTATCGCAAACTTCCCTGACGGCCGCATTGGCCATCACCAGACAAACTTCGCTCTGGATCACTTGCAGACGCGGAGCTTTTTCCAGTAATCCGGCAATATGGTTCCAATCGATATTGCCGCTGCCCAGATTGCGGTGCTGGTCATTTATTCCGTTATTGTCGTGTAAGTGACAGTTGACTACATGCGGCAGCATCTTTTCCAGAATGCGGTCATCCCATGCTGGCGTAACATCTCCCCATGCCTGAAAAGCATTGGATTCAGGATGGTTTCTGCCTTTATCCATCAAATTGGCATGACCGGCATCATAACAGAAACCGAGAGCATCGGTCGGAAAACATTTTTTGACCTCCAGCAGCCGTTCCGGGGTATTGGTCCGGTGCCAGATATTTTCGATACAGATCACGATCCCGAGTTCTTCGGCAAGCGGGAGCAACTCATCCAGCGATCTTTTGATAAAGTCCATCTGGGTATCGACAGAATATTCCGGATAGGCATTTTCATTGCCGGTATGAAATGCGATGGTCTCAACTCCCATCGCGGCGACCATATAAAGCGTCAATTTGTGACGGGCGATCATCTCTCTCCGGGCTTCAGGAACGGGGCAGTTTATATCGACAAATTTGCCGTACCCGGCATGAGCATCCATGAATTTCAGTCCTTCTGCCGCCATCTCCTCCTGAAGTTTGACGGCAAGCATCCGGTCTGGAAGCATCTTTTTCAGCAGAGAATCGGTCAATACCAGATTTTTTGCCCCGTTAACGGCAAATTCGTGCATCACATGCCGCCGGGTATTTTCATTGCTGTTACCAAATTCGTAACCGAAAGAAACAGGAACCTTGCTCATCTTTTCACCTTTTTACCTTTTTTCAAATCAAAGCGATCCGCCCGGAAGCATTACGGACAGCATCGAGCATGATCGTTACCGGCCCGTCATTGCAGAGCGAAACCTGCATATCTGCCCCGAATTTCCCACATGCCACCGGAACCGATCCGGCAGCAGCTGCTTTGAATTTTTCGTAAAGTTCATCCGCCAGCTCCGGCAGTGCCGCATTCCCGAAATAAGGCCGCCTGCCCTGAGTAGTATCGGCAAAAAGAGTAAATTGCGAAACGACAAGCATCTGACCGCCGATATCGATCAGTGAACGGTTCATCTTTCCGGCTTCATCTTCAAAAATACGCAACGTGGCACATCTCTCCGCCAGAAATGCGGCAATCTCTCCGTCATCTCCCGGAGCGACTCCCAGCAGCACCAGCAACCCCGCTCCGATCGAACCGGTCAATTCACCGTCGGCCACCACCGAAGCCTGCGAAACTCTCTGGATAAGAGCCCTCATCGTATCAACCGGGTAAATTCATTGCGGGTGGCAAGTTCACGCCGGAAACTGCCGAGCATGGAACTGGTGGTCATTACCGAATTCTGCTTCTCAACTCCGCGCATCTGCATACACAAATGCCGGGCATCCATGACCACTCCGACCCCCTCGGCTCCCAGAATATCCTGCAACGCATGAGCAATCTCTTTGGTCAGACGCTCCTGCACCTGCAATCTGCGGGCAAACATATCGACGATCCGGGCGATTTTACTGACTCCGATGATTTTGCCATCGGGGATATAACCGACGTGACATTTTCCGAAAAATGGCAGCATATGATGTTCACACATGCTGAAAAATTCAATATCCCGCACGATGACCATATCATCAGATTCAGCCTCAAACAGCGCACCGTTGACCACTTCATCCAGATTCTGATGATAACCTCTGGTCAGGAAACGCAAACTGCGGTCGACCCGTTCCGGAGTTTTCAGCAAGCCTTCACGTTCCGGATCCTCGCCCAATTCGACGAGGATCTCCCGGATATTTTTCTGCATATCCATAAAGAACAGTTCCCACTCAGCCGCGTTTGCTCAATACGGCATTTTCATATTTTTTGATCTGTTCCATAACCGCCATGCCGCAGGGAACGTTGTTACGGTCACAATACTCTTTCCAGATGGCTCCGAAGGGCATACTCTTGATCTCTTCAAGGAGCATCAACCGGGAAGCAAGATCACCGGAATTTTCCGCATCCGCCAGCAGTTTGGCCGGTTCAAGCAGAGCAAAGAGCAGAGCTTTGTACATATTGCGCGCTCCGATGCTCCATGCCGCCAGACGGTTGATGGAAGCATCAAAGTAATCCAGACCGATGTGGACACGTTTTTCAAAATGGTGCCGGACGATCTCAGAAGCGATAGCCTGCAATTCGCCATCCCAGCAAACCACATGGTCGCTGTCCCAGCGCACTCCGCGTGAAACATGCAGCAGAATATCATCCAGATACAGCAGAGAACTGGAAATCTTATCCGAAATCACCTCCGTCGGATGGAAGTGACCGGCATCCAGACAGAGCAGTTTGCCCCGGCTGACCGCATATCCCATGTAAAATTCATGCGAACCGTAGGTGCAGCTCTCGGCACCGATACCGAAAAGTTTGCACTCCACCGCATCAAGGTTATATGCCGGATCGATCTTCTCGGCAAAAATGGCATCCAGAGAATCCATCAAACGCTGCCGGGGAGCCAGACGGTCAAACGGCGTATCTTTGGAACCGTCAGGAATCCAGATATTGGTCACACAGGTGTTATTCAATTCTTTACCGAAATCCGCCGCGATCTTGCGGCAGGCGATCGCATGCTCGATCCAGAATTTACGGACACCGGCATCAGCACTGGTCAAAGTACCATTCACGGCCAGCGGGTGAGCAAAACAGGTGGGATTGAAGTCAAGACCGAGATTCTGCTCTTTGGCGAAATCCATCCAGTTGGCAAAATGGGCAGTGGTCAATTCATTGCGTTCCACCTTTTTGCCGTCAGTTTCGGCATAAATAGCGTGAAGATTGAGCCGTTTTTTACCGGGAATGAGTTTCAGCACTTCAGCGATATCGGCACGCAGTTCCACCGCATTGCGCGCTCTGCCCGGATAATTACCGGTGACTGCCAGACCGCCATCCAGAGTTCCGGCATTTTCAAACCCGGCAACATCATCACCCTGCCAGCAATGCAGACTCACCGGGATATCATCCAATCTGGCCATTGCGGCTTCCACATCGACTCCGATCGCAGCATAACGTTCTTTGGCAGCATCAAAACATCCGGACATAAAACAACCCTCCTTGTACTATAAAAAACACGTTTGTATCTTTCTGTTTTCATCCACATCAGAGAATATAGCACCGCAAAACAAATTTTGCACCTCATTTTATCGTAAAATTATATTTTTTTTCAAAAAAAATCCATATTTTCCTCTTTCAAGATGACTGGAAACAGGATATATTATATCCGGAACATTTTTACTCGAAGGAAGTTTTATGGAAAGCACACCGAAATCATTGCGGCTGCACCTGGCGGTCTGCGGCAGAATCAATGCCGGCAAGTCGACTCTTTTCAATCTGATCGCCGGTCAGGACAGTGCCATAACCTCTCCGGAACGGGGAACAACCACCGATGCGGTGGAAAAAGCTATGGAATTGCGGCCGCTCGGAGCAGTGCTGCTGCTGGATACCGCCGGGATCGATGATGATTCCGTCCTCGGTTCACAACGTATGGATAAGACGCGTTTGGCCATTGACCGGGCCGATGCCATCCTGCTGGTCTCCGCCCCCGGAGTTTACGGGGAACCGGAAAAACTGATCGCCAGGATGGCCGGAGAACGGAAGATACCATTGATAAATGTTGTCAATACCCCCTCTGGTTCTGCCGGTGAAAGCAGCTCTTGCGCAGCTGAAAACCGGGAAGATACTCCGGCCATCACCGTTTGTGCCGCTGACCGTTCCGCCCGGGACCGCTTCCTGGATGCGCTGACCGGAGAACTGCTCAAGCTGCTGCCGGAATCCCGTCTCACTCCGCCCATGCTCAATGACCTTTTTCCGGAAAATTCTCTGGTCGTGCTGATGACCCCGGTCGATTCCCAGGCTCCGAAAGGACGGCTGATCCTGCCGGAAGTCATGGCGATCCGGGATATTCTGGACGGTCACAGTCAGGTAGTGGTCGCCAGAGAAGATGCCTTCCCGGAAATTTACCGCAAACTGGCAGTCACTCCGGCGTTGGCGGTCTGTGATTCGCAAGTGGTGGATAAGCTGATTGCCGCCACTCCGCCGGAAATACCGCAAACCACTTTTTCCATCCTGATGTCCAGACTCAAAGGCGATATCAATGAATTTGCTTCCGGCTGCGCCGCAATCGAAACCATCCGGGAAAATGATGAAATTCTCATCGCTGAGGGCTGTACCCACCATGCCGCCGATAACGATATCGGCAAAGTTCAGATCCCCCGGCTGCTGAAGAAAAAGTGCGGCGGCAAACTGCGCTTCACCTTTACCGCCGGGATGGATTATCCGGCTGACCTGGCCAAATACAAGCTTATCATCCACTGCGGAGCATGTATGCTCAACCGCCGGACCATCCTCAACCGGCTGCAGCTCTCACGGCGCGCCGGTGTGCCGGTGTGCAATTACGGCATGTGCATCGCCGCCTGCCGGGGAGTTATCCGGCAAGTGCTTTCTCCGTTTCCGGATGCACTGAAAAAGTATGTTAACACGCTTGACAAACTATCGAACAGGATGTAAATTATAGAGAGTACACAACAAACATCAAAAGGTATATGACATGAAAAAAGAGTATGAATTTCTCCGGAGCATTCCCAATGATCCGGGCAATCTGATCAAGGGACTGCAGCTGCTGCAGTCTTCCTGCGGCTATATTTCAGTTGATGGTATCCGCGCAGCAGCAGAATATTTCGGCCGTCCGGAAGCAGATGTGGAAGGTGTGGTTTCGTTTTACGCCCAATTCAAACGGGTGAAACCCGGACGTTATCAGATATCAGTCTGCGACGGGACAGCCTGTCACCTCAAAGGTGCCCCGCTTATCCATGAATGGCTCCATCAGGAGTTGGGTCTCAAACCCGGCGAAACCGCTGAAGACGGAGTGTTTTCTCTGGAAACAGTTGCCTGTCTGGGCTGCTGCAGTCTGGCTCCGGTAATGAGTGTCAACGGCAAGGTTCATGGCAAGCTTGACCGCAAGACTATGATGAAAATTTTGAAGGAGTATGCCGCAAAATGAGTGAGATCATCAAATTGAAAATCGGTCTGGCCAGCTGCGGTATCGCCGCCGGCGGCGAGGCAGTGTTTGAAGCATTGAAAAAGGCAACAGCTCTGCCGATAGATCAGGTCGGATGTATCGGACACTGCTATGCCGAACCGCTGGTTGAAGCATGTCTGGCCGATGGTTCTTCAGTGATGTACAGCAATGTCAAGGCCGATGAAAAGAGTATTCAGGACATCCTCTCTCTGGGCGGAGAAAACCGGTTTGAAGTCCCCGCCGCCAGAAAAGCCAAAGAATTGCTCAAAGTTCTGGCTCTGGCCGGCAGGATCGTACCGACTGATCTGGCGGATTATACTGCCAACGGCGGTTATGAAGGATTGAAAAAAGCCCTCTCCCTCTCTCCGGAAGAGGTCATCAACGAGATAAAATTATCCGGCCTGCGCGGACGGGGCGGCGGCGGATTCCCCACCGGGATGAAGTGGAGTTTTCTGGCAGCCAAACCCGGTTTCGACAAAACGGTCATCTGCAATGCCGACGAAGGCGACCCCGGTGCATTCATGGACAGATCACTGATGGAGAGTGTTCCGCATCAGGTGCTGGAAGGGATGTTGATCGCAGCTTATGCCACCGGAGCGAGCCGGCTGGTGATCTATTGCCGCGCGGAATACCCGCTGGCGATCAAACATCTCAAAATCGCCATTGACCAGATATATGAAGCAAAACTCAACGTTTTCGGCAACCGCAGCATTGAAATTTCCATCAAAGAAGGTGCCGGAGCATTCGTCTGCGGTGAAGAAACTGCCCTGATCGCCTCTCTGGAAGGACAACGCGGCATGCCCCGCTTCCGTCCCCCGTTCCCGACTGACCGGGGATATCAGGACAAGCCGACGATGATCAACAATGTGGAAACATTCGGCAATATTCCGGTCATTCTCCGTGAAGGCGGCAATGCTTTTGCCTCCACCGGTTCTGAAGGCGGACGCGGCACCAAACTTTTCGCCCTGGCCGGAGATCTGCAGTATCCCGGACTGGTGGAAGTACCGATGGGAACGACTCTCAATGAGATCGTCTTTGAAATCGGCGGAGCTGACCGTTCCCATGTCAAAGCAGTACAGACCGGCGGTCCGTCCGGCGGCTGTATTCCGGTGGAATTATTCGATACTCCGGTGGATTATGATTCACTGCGTTCGCTGGGAGCGATCATGGGTTCCGGCGGTATGATCGTAATCGGCAAAGACCGCTGCATGGTGGAAACTGCCAGATATTTTCTTGACTTCACTCACCGGGAAAGCTGCGGTAAATGCACTTTCTGCCGGATCGGTACTACAAGAATGTTTGAAATTCTCGAAAGGATCGTGGCCGGCAAGGGGTGTGAAGCCGATCTTGATCTGCTCGAAGATCTCGGCAAAAAAATCAAAGCCGGTTCTCTTTGCGGTCTGGGCCAGACTGCCCCCAACCCGGTGCTGGCCACTCTCCGTTTCTACCGTAATGAGTATCTTGAACATGTCAATGAACACAAATGCCGCGCCATGCAGTGCAACGCTCTGGTAGATGTCGTTCTGGACAAAAGTAAATGTGTTAAGTGCAAACTCTGCCTGAAAACCTGTCCGCTCAATGCCATCAGCAGTGATTTTGTCATCGATCCGGCACTTTGCACCCGCTGCAACAGCTGTCTGGACAGCTGCCCCAAAAAAGCCATCATCCGCGCAGCCAAAGGAGATAAGTAACCATGAGCATAGAATTTTTCCTTGACGGTAAAGCTGTAACCGCTGAAGCCGGACAGACTATTATGGATGTCGCCCGCGCCAACGGGATCAATATCCCCGGCCTCTGCGGCGATAAACGTATCAGTAAAACCACCAGCTGTTTCGTCTGTGTGGTAAAAGATAAGAAGACCGGCAAATTTCTGCCCTCATGTTCTGCCATGCCCGCCAACGGTCAGGAAATCGAAGTGACCTCGGCAGAAGTTCTGGAAATGCGCCGGACCGCACTCAATCTGCTTTTAAGTGAACACAACGGCGATTGCGAAGCTCCATGCACCCTCGCCTGTCCGGCTCATGCGGCAGTGGAAGAGTATGTCCGTGCCGCCGCCAACGGCGACTTTGCCAAAGCCCTGCAGATCATCAAAGAACGTATCCCCATGCCGATCACCGTTGGCCGGGTATGTCCCCGTTTCTGCGAAAAACAGTGCCGCCGCAACGTTGACGGCGAACCGGTGGCGATCAATGAATTCAAACGTCTTGCCGCTGACATGTGTTATGACTCATACATGGAAGATCTCCCGGTTCTCTCCGGCAAAAAAGCCGCCATTGTCGGCGGCGGTCCGGCCGGTCTGGCAGCAGCTTACTATCTGCGGCTCCGGGGAATTGCTCCGGTCATTTTTGAGCAGATGGATAAATCCGGCGGGATGACCCGTTACGGCATTCCGGAATACCGTCTTCCCAAAAATCTGCTGGACAAAGAGATCGCGCATTTTGAAAAAATGGGGGTGGAATTCGTTTACGGGAAAAAACTGGGCGGCAATCTCACTCTCTCTGAACTGGAACAGAATTTCGATGCCGTCATCATCGCCATCGGCTGCTGGCAGGCTTCCGGAATGCGCTGTGAAGGCGAAGAGCTGGCAACTCCCGGTATCAATTTCCTCCGTAATGTCATCGAAAACAACTGTTCGGCCCCCAATCCGGGCAAAGTACTGGTCGTCGGCGGCGGCAACACCGCAATGGACTGTCTGCGTACCAGTGTCCGCCTCGGTTCTCCGGAGGTAACTTGCATCTACCGCCGCAGCGAAGCGGAAATGCCGGCGGAGAAAATTGAAATCGCTGAAGCCAAAGAAGAAGGAGTGAACTTCCAATTTCTCACCGCACCGGTCAAATTGGAAAAACGCAACGGCAAACTGATCCTCACCTGCCAGAAAATGACTCTGGGCGAACCGGATGCTTCCGGCAGACGCAAACCGGTTCCGGAAGCCGGAAGTGATTTTGAGATCGAAGCTGATACCGTTATCGCCGCCATCGGACAGAAAACCTGCGCTCCGGCAGATATCCCGGTCAACCGTTATGGTTGTGTTGAAGTCGGAAATGACGGTGTGACCGTACGCAGCGGCCTTTACAGTGCCGGAGATTGCGTTTCCGGTGCAGCAACCGTTGTTGAGGCTCTGGCTTCCGGCCGGCGTGCGGCAATGGCCGCCGCCAGAGATCTGCTGGGCATCCCGGTGGAAGAAGAAAATCCGATCAATGTCTCACGGGGCAATTGGCAGGAGTTATCCGCCGATGAACTCGTTGTACTCCGGGATAACCTCTCCGCCGAACCGAGAGAAAAACTCTCATTTATACCGCTGACAGAACGCAAAACCACCTTTAAGGAGGTTTGCGCCACCATGAGTGCAGCACAGTTGGCCAAAGAGGGCAAACGCTGTATTGAATGCAGCTGTTCGGACAAGGCCGATTGCAAACTCCGGGAATTTGCCGGACAATCCGGCTGCCGCACAGATGCCTATTCCGGTGTCCGGCAGGCCGCCAGTTACGATGTGCGCCATCCGGAAATCATCCAGGATCGTGGCAAATGCATCAAATGCGGTATTTGTGTAAAAATCTGCAAAGAGGTGGTCAATAAATCACTGCTCTCTCTGCAAAAACGCGGCTTTGCCAGTTGTATCGGCACCGCCTTTGATCAGGGCTTCCCCGACAGTTGCCGGGAGTGCGGCGAATGTATCAATGCCTGTCCGACCGGAGCACTGGACTGGCGCAAAAAACGCTGACACATCCCATGCCGAAAACAGCGGTCATCATCACATTGGGATGCCGGCTCAACCACGCCGACACCGCACTGCTCTCTGCCCGGCTGCAAAATGCCGGGTATGAGCTGCGGGATGATTTCACCGTCGCACCGGATCTGATTTTGCTCAACAGCTGCGCCATCACCGCCGAAGCGGAACGCAAAAGCCGTCAGCAGATCCGCAAATTGCGGCGCAGCTATCCGGCGGCAATTATCGCTGTCGCCGGGTGTGCCGCTGAGCTTTCTCCGGAAAAATTCCGGGAATGCGGAGCCGATCAGATCCTGACCAATCCGGATAAAAAGCTCTTTCCGGATCAGCAGTTGTGCGGAAAAAAAAGCCGGGAAACCGGCAAGTGCAATTTTACGGAAAATGCCGTATCCTCTTTCCCTTTCCGCACCAGAGCTTTTATCAAAATTCAGGAGGGATGCGATAACTTCTGTTCATATTGCATCGTTCCTTATGTCCGGGGAGGATCACGTTCCCGCAAATTCACCGAGTGTCTTGCCGACTGCCGTCAGGCGATTGCCCGGGGATTCCCGGAGATCGTGCTTACCGGGGTGAATACCTGCAATTATTACGATGACGGCAAAAATCTGGCCGGTCTGATCCGGGAAATCGCCGCCATCCCCGGCGATTTCCGTATCCGGCTGAGTTCCACAGAACCGCACCCGGATGATCTGCTGCTGGCCGAATTGATGAGCGATCCGGCCAACCGGCTGTGCCGTTTTCTGCATCTGTCCATGCAGCATGGCAGTGACCATATCCTCCGGCAGATGCGCCGCAACTATACTGCCGGAGAGTTTATCAATTTTGTCCAAAACATACGCAGGCTGATCCCGGATATCCATATCGGCACCGATTTCATCGTCGGTTTCCCCGGTGAAAGCGAAGATGACTTCGCCCGGCTGCTGGCCGTTGCCGGAGAAGTAAAATTTGCCAATATCCACGCCTTCGCCTACTCACCGCGCCCCGGAACCCCGGCAGCCTCCATGCCAGACCGGGTCTTACCGGAAACAGTGAAAGCCAGAATGAAACAATTAAGCATGGCAGCGGCGGATTCCGCCCGGGAATTTGCGGTCTCTCAACTCGGGAAAACTCTGCCGGTGATCTTTGAACAGAATTGCGGCGGATTCCAGCGCGGCTGGAGTGACAATTATCTGGCGGTAACAGTTCCTGACGGTACTTTCCCATCCGGAAAGATCGTAAATATCACTGCCGATGAAAAAAATCTGGCAGAAAATTTGAAAAATGACCGTTCTGATATTATTTTATAATATGGACAGAATTTTTACTCTTATCATCGTATCGGCTCTTTTGCTTGCAGCCGGTTGCAAACAGGAAAAGCACACTCCGCCGCCGGTGGAGAAAATTGCGCTGACCGTTCGCTTTTTTGAAAGCATGCAGAACGGTAATTCCGCCGCAGCCGTCCGGCAGGGAAAAAACATCTTCAATCTTGATCGTTCACAAAATCATGTCAGTACGCTCATCAGCATCCAGGAGAGCAATGAGACCATTGTTGCCGCCCAGAAACTGCTTAATTCAGGCAAGGTCATTCAAGCTCTGGCTCTGATCAATAATGCGCTGAAAAACTATCCGGAAAATAATGTTCTGCGCCGGTCAAAGATCAAACTTGAAGAACTGAAAAATGCCGGAAAATATCTGACCGCCATGACCAGAGCGCGTACAGCGGCTGCCATGAACAGTGCCAGAGAGACCGCTTCGATCGGTTTATCGGCCAACCGGACTGCCAAACTGCAGAAATTCTTTGATGATTACGAAGTTCTGGAACAAAAAATGGCAAAACTTGAGCAGCAGAAGACCCAGGATTCTCTGGAAGCAGCTTCGGCCGCTGCCGAAAAAGCCAAAGCCGAAGATGCCAGACGGGAGGCTGAAAACCTCCGCTTTATGCAAGAAATCGAAAAAATGTCCGGCGAAGGGGAAAAGATGCGCCAGAGTGCCGGCGACATCCCATTTGAGCAGGAACAGGAAAGCATTCCCGGGGAACAATGATCGCCAAACTTGAGCTTTATAACTTCATCCGGGAATGCGGGGTAAAAGATATTGACGCTTTTGCTTCCGGCTGTGAAATTCTGCGGGAGTTCCTGACGGAATACAATACTCATGTCAACCTTACCCGGCTGACCTCGGTGGAGGATTTTTACTTCAAACACATCGCCGACTCCATCAGTATCGCCCGCTTTTTCCCGGAAATAAGCCGGGAGAAACTTAAAATCGCAGATATCGGCTGTGGTGCCGGATTCCCGAGTCTGGTTCTGGCTCTGGCGTTCCCGGCTCTGCAGATCCATGCGATCGATTCCATCGGTAAAAAGATCACCTTTGTGACCAAAGCGGCATCACTGCTGAATCTTACCAATCTCCATGCCGTCTGCGGACGGTCTGTCGAATTGAATTGCCGTCAGGAATTTCAGGGAAAATTCGATATCGTCACCGCCAGAGCCGTAGCTCCATCGCCCAAAATTTTCAGGGAAGCCAGCCGTTTTACCGCCACCGGCGGACGGTTTATATTTTACAAAACCCCCCAGCAGGCCGCAGAAGAAAGTGCCGTTTTGGCTGAAAACCGGCAAATGCGCTGGAGTAATACTGCATGTTTCGATTTACCCGGTTCGGCCGGAGAGAGATTATTCACAGTCGGAGAAAAAATATAAAGGACTTTTATCATGATAGAACAGTTGCCGGAACCATCCATGCACTTTCGTCCATCACCATTCTGGAGCTGGAATGCCGACCTTAAACCGGAAGAATTGCGCCGTCAGATCCGTTTGATGCATCAGGCCGGTCTGGGAGGATTTTTCATGCATGCCCGGGGCGGTCTGGAAACAGCGTACCTTTCCAAAGAGTGGATGGATTGTGTGATCGCTTCGCTGGATGAAGCCGGAAAACTGGGCATGGATGCCTGGCTCTATGATGAAAACGGTTGGCCCAGCGGCTTTGCCGGAGGGTTGGTCAATGCGTTGGGGGTGGATTATCAGGCGAAATATCTGCGTTCTGAGATAATCGACGCCGGAGAAGCTGCCGGCAAGGAAAACACCATTGCCTTTTATTCTGCTGACGGCAGCTGTTTATTGGGACGGTCACTTCCGGAAAAATGCGATGCCAAAGTCATGCGCTGTTATTATGAACTCAATCCGTACTATGTGGACAATCTGAATGCCGAAGTCGTAGCCGAATTTCTCCGGGTCACTCATCAGCATTACTATCAGAATCTTCCGCCGCAGCTGCTGAAACATCTGCGCGGAGTCTTTACTGATGAACCGCAGTTGTCCCGGAACGGCGTGGTGTGGTCTTTTGTCCTGGAAGAGGAATACCGCAAAAAATATAACTGCGAACTCTTGGAATATCTGCCGGGATTGCTGCATGAAACTGTCGATTGCAGCCAAACCCGGGTCCGTTTCTGGAAGTTGTGTTCGGAACTTTTCTCCCAGGCATTTATGAAACAGGTCAAATCATGGTGCCAGGAGCATAATTGGGAATTGACCGGTCATCATGTGCTGGAGGAAGTTTTCAGCCATCAGATCAGTTCCAACGGTTCAGTTATGCCGCAATACCGTTATTATACCCTGCCCGGAGTCGATCATCTGGGCCGCACCGCACCTTCCGACCTGGCGGCAGTACAGTTGTGGTCGGTCGGGGAACAATACGGCATGAAGCAGCTGATGACTGAAAGTTTCGCCTGCAGCGGCTGGGCATGCAACTTTTCCGGCATGCGCTGGATCTATCAGCGTCAGTTGGCTCACGGAATAAATTATCTCTGTCAGCATCTGCAAAGCTATTCTCTGCGCGGCGCACGCAAGCGTGATTATCCTTTGAGCAGCTTTTATCATCAGCCCTGGTGGGAAGATTACAAGATCCTCAATGACTATTTCTCCCGGACAGGTATGCTGCTGGCCGAAGGTAAATGTCAGGTCTCCACTCTGGTGATCCATCCGATCTCATCTTTGTGGAAACTCTACACCGGAAATGATGCCCAATTACAGCATGGTCTGTTCCAGAAAACCGCCGACACCATCACATCCGAACTTGACCGGCACTTCATCCCGCATCACTACGCCGATGAAATAATTGTCGATGAGTGCGGTTCTGTGGATAACGGCCGGTTCATCATCGGCAACTGCGCTTACGACCGGGTCATTATCCCGCAGATAACCAATATTTCAGAAAAAATCCTGGACCTGCTCAAGCAGTTCCATCGCGCCGGCGGAACTGTCCTGCGGGTCAGAACTGCCGATATTTTACCGGAATTCACCGTCGACGGAGTTCCGGCTGATGCCGCAGATATGGAGTTCATCAACTCTCTGCCCGGCTTTGATTCTGAACGCGCTGCGGCGGAATATGTTGCCGGATGCACCGAAAAGAGTATTGCGGTCACGGAAAATGGAGTTCCGGTTTCCATGATTTGCGGTTCCTGGCGGGATATCGAATTATCCGGATGCCGGGGCAGATTTTACTATCTGGTCAATACGTCGCAGAATGCCGGCTGCCAGGTTGAAATAAAATTGATGCACCCCGGGAAGGTGGTGATAATCGACCAGTATGATGGCAAATTCTACCGGCCGGACAATATTTCGGTCAACGCCGGAGAAATTACTCTGCCCTACAGTTTTGCGGCGGCAGATGCCCTGATGCTCTTTGTTTCCGATGATCTGGAACCGGAAAAACTGCCGGAATTCAAACGTTTTGCTCCGAACCGGACGGCGATCCGGCTGCTCCCGGAAACATCCTGGCAGATTTCACAGATAGAGGAAAATATCCTCACCCTCGATTTCTGCCGTTTCCGGGTGGACAATGGTGACTGGCAATATGCCAACGCCATAGATGTCCAGAGCAGATTGCTGCAGATGGAAAAAGATTGCGATCTGGAACTGGAATATGAGTTCACCATCGATGAAGATTTTGACTTCGATACCGGACTTTTCATGGTCATTGAATCTCCGGATAAATTTACTTTTGCCCTCAACGGCCGGGAGTTCACCACTGATAAATGCGGATACCTTTTTGACAAAGCCTTTGAAAGAATCCGGCTGCCGGAAAATCTGATCCCCGGCCGGAATGTGATCAGTATGAAACTGCGTTTCTCCCAGACTCAGGAAACTTACGAAACTCTCCGCAAAGCCCGGGAGTTTGAATCGGAAAGAAACAAACTGACATTCCAGACGGAGATCGAAAGTATCTATCTTGCCGGAAATTTCTCGGTCAGACACAATGGTAAAAGCATCCTTCTGGAGCGTAATGCCATGCGGCTGCAGGGCAGTTTTTCTCTCGGTGCGCCACTGTACTGCGACCGGATAAACTGTCAGGATCTGCTCAATAACGGTATGCCGTTTTTCGCCGGGAAAATCACTTTGAAAAATATGTTCACCCTGACTCCGGACGAGGTTGATAAAATCAACTTTTTCTCCTGCAAACTCCAAGGGGCAAATTCACTGAAACTCCGCCTGAACGGGCAGGATTGCGGTGGAGCTTTCTGGGAACCGTTTGCCCTGAATGTCAGAGGGAAACTGCAGCCGGGAATCAATGTGATCGAAATGGAACTGACCTTTTCGCTGCGTAATATGCTCGGCCCACACCACCTGCTTGCCGGTGAACCACTCGGCGTAGGCCCGACCAGCTTTTTTCTGGAGCCGAATTGTCTGGGCGTACCGGGCTTGCCCTCCACCAAAGAATACTGCATGGTCGAATCCGGTGTCAGTGATATCAAATTCACCGTCTGACAAGCTGCAGCTGCCGTTGCAGAACCGGCCCCGATCCGGTATTTTTCCATCGGAAAAGTCCCGTGAACAGACAAAAAAAGAGACCCTGAAAAACGGGTCTCTTTTTTTACTTCTGCGATCAGTGACGACGCTGTTTGGCTTCGCGGCGTTTGATTTCGCTCGGTTTTTCATAGTGCCGGCGGTTACGCAGTTCTTTGAGGGTTCCCTCCTTGTCAAGCTTCTTTTTCAGCCGACGCAGAGCGCGGTCGATGACCTCACCTTTTTTAACGCGGACTTCGGTATGCATAGGATTCACCCCCTTTCAAAATTTTTTACAGTTACACACAATATTTTTTAATATACAGCAGAAACGGCGTTAATTCAAGTCGGCATACTTAAAAAAGAGCAAAATAGGCGTATCCCGGTCACTTTGCAGAGTAAACGGCGAAACGGAAACCTCGTTGAGCGTACCGGAATACCACCAGGCAAGACGCAGATTTTTCAGCGGATACTTCAATCCGGTGGAACTCAAGGCCGCTCCGGGGTCAAACGAAAATATTGACACCTGACTGCCCGGAGGTGCGGAAAAACTCCCCTGCCCGGAAAAGCTGCAGAAATATCCGGTTTCCGTATAAAGACGGCACTCCGGAAAAGCTGAAAAAAGTTCAGCGAATTGTCCGAGATTTCCCAGAAAGTGATCTTCCCGCGCTCCGGCTGCCCCGAGAATAGCGGAAACAGTAAAACCTTTTTCCCGGCAGAAACGGAAACTTTTGGCCAGATCGTTGGTCTCCTGCTCAAAAAATTTCACCGCCCGATCAGCAAAACGGCTGCGGGTTTCCGGCGAAACACTGTCCAGATCCCCAACTATCCAATCCGGTTCCCTACCGAAAGCCAGCAATTTATCTGCCGCACCGTCGCAGCAAACCACGCATTTGGCTTTTTCAAGCATTTCAAGCAATTGCGGACGGCGGGGAAATTCGCCGTCCGCAAGGATGATGATTTCATCTGTCATGTTTTATCAAAGATAGGTAATCCGGTTGATTACCATCCTCCCTTTATCGTTGATATAAAGCCGGACAAACATTTTTACTTCTCCGGTGATCTCATCAAAGTAGATATTTTTACCCGGATCACTGTTATGTTCCAGATAATCGAATTTACCGTACTTGCACTCCTTGGTGGCCACACCGTCATCATCGACAGTAATTCCGCTGCCGGCAGGGATCGTATAATCACCCTTATCATCCGGATCAAACAACCGCACCTGCGTGCCTGCCACATCTTTGATACTCTGCGCTACGACCATCATATTGATGACCGAGGGGGTATTGGATGTGGCACAAATCAGATTGATCGTCTTGCCGATGATCTCCTCCTGGGCGGCATCAGTGGTTTGGGTATTTCCGATATCCGCATGGAAAGCATTTTCCAGAGAGTAAGTCGTGCCGTAATTCAGAAAACCGAGTTTACCGCTATAGTTACTCTCTTTGGCACTGCCAGCAAAATTTGTTTTGATCGTTGTGATATGATCTGCATCTATCAAAGTCGAACCGGCGGTATTTTCTGCGGGGAACTTACCATCACTCTGCCGGGTGGAATTGGCGATAAAAATTGCCGGATCTTCTCCGTAACGGATGTTGCGGAAAAGGGCAGCCAAAATTTCCGGATCTCTTGCCGAATCATAATTCGGTGCCGCAGGACGGAGCAGATTGACATTTATTTTACCGTAAGTATGGATCTTCCCGGTCATTTTGATCTGTTCGAAAACAGCACCATCCCCCTGCAAATATGTACTTCCCTCTTTGTCCCAATTATCTTCATTGGAAGCAAAATCTTTATATCCGGCTGTTTTGATATTGATGGTCTGCCACTTGACTCCGCGATGGATGAAACCGATCTCCCAGGGACTCATCATTGGCGCATTGCGGATGACGGCGGTGGAAATATGTTTGTCTTTGCCGCTGCCGGTATAGGCCGGTTCGGTGGCCAGCTCTTCATCGCAATCATTCCGCCCGGTATTTACACCAGCCGGATCAAACGGATTCTGCGAAGTGAAACTCATATTGCCGCTTTCTTTATTGACTTTGCCGGCTAGAGTTCCGGATTCATCAACCACATCCATCACCGCACCCCCCTTAACCTCCGTCGGATCAGCCGCATTGACAACTGCGGCATACTTTGCATCAAACTCCCAATCGTCCGGATTAAGATTCTGCCGGGGGTCATAATTGCAGAAAGTTCCCAATGCGATCGCCATCGTCTTGTCTGTGCCGAATGTAAATGTTTGATCGACATTCCACTCCCGCGCAGCACTTCCGGCACCAGACAGTCTGACATAATCTATACCTATTCTGTCACCGGCAGCCGCACCGGACGGCAAATTCAATTTATTGGTCAATTTGGCACTCAGCACGGCTCTTTGCGGATTTGCCGAAACATGTGTTACCTTGATTTCATCAACGATCACCGCTTCCACACCGGTGATCTTTTTGCTTCCCTCCTTGGCCGAAGCAAAATCAGTCGGCAAATTTCCGGAGTCAACTTTATCCAGAATATCAACTCCTATTTTCAATTCAGCGATATCGGTATCTCCGGTAGAATTATATGTTTTCAGGGAAACTTTGCCGGACTCATTTTTCTGCCATTTATCTTTGGCAAAACTGAATGGATAAGGCTTTGCGCCATCGGTATTTCCCAATTCATCACCGGGGAAGTCCACATACGCCTCACTTCCGGCAGTATGTGCCAACTCTCCATCATTCAAAGATGCCGACAAAATTTGTCCTTTCAGAGCCGAAAGATCAGTCGCTCCGACAGTAGAAAAACTATTCAAAGTAATTTTCAATTCCCCGACAGTTCCCGTTTTCGTAACATCTTCCATCTCCGGATTGCCATCAGCATCGACAACTTTTTTTCCTGAGGCATCCGTTTTCTGTTCACTGACGTCATATTCAAATTTGATATTTTTCAATTTGATTACAGTAATTTCCATTCTGGCCGAAAGCGCACCGAAATCCACCATTGCCTGAACATCTGAATAGCCGCCATCACTTGCATCAAACGGATAGATGTTGGCCAATTTGACCATCGGTGCAATATTCAACAGAAAATTATTCCCATTGACCGGGGTGGTCAAAGTTCCATTCGCATCCGGGGAAACGGTGTCATCCAACGTCAATTGCGCCTCTCCATCAGTTCCGGCCCCGGTGATTTTGAAAAGGGCACCGATTTCACAAAGATACGGTGTTTTTTCGTTGCCGGTAAAAGTCGGATGAGTGTAAGTCAATACCCCACCGGCATCAGCGACCGGAACATCAAGCCATTTTTTGGCCTCAACATCCGAAGTGGGTATGCCGTCGGCATCGCAGTAATCGTTGAAATTTGCCGCGATCTGTTTACGCAGAGTTCCCAAATCAGTGAATGTACCTTTATCATTTCCAATACGGCGCAGGACCGGCAAACCATTGGTATCGCCATCTTTTGCATATTCACCGTCATCGGTGATCCCGCCTTCATACAACAGACTGTCCTGAGTCAGCAGTTTGATGGATTCAAAACTGTTGACCTTACCGCTTTCGCCGGCGACAGTCGTATCGATCCCCAGCCGGGCGTACCATTGGTCGGCATTATTATCGACATCATACGCTTCGCGCCAACCATTTTCTCCGGTATTGCCAGCATTCCAATCCGACGTGTTGTATTCACCCAATTCAGAAATATTGAACCGCAGCAGGGAATCCCCGCCGTCTGCATAGGTTTCCGCCGCGATCCGGGATGGATCAGCAACCGTTTTATTCTTTTCAAAATCCGGGATGAACCATTTTTCCACCCACCGCTGTGTTTCAGCGGTTCCGGGCGTTGAAGTCACATTATAGATATTCTGATAGTCCATCATCGTACTTGCGGTTGTCTGCAATTGAGTTGCAACATTGGTAAACAACACATGTGCCGGATTCCAGGCATCGGACACACCGGAAAAATCACCGAGAAAAACTTCATCGATCTCTCTGCCCCAACGGTTTTCTGACGGAACAAAAACATCACCGTCATTAGCAGCTTTATCCAGTGCCAGGTGTCCGCGCATAAAGACCGGAGCAAGCAGCTGCGCCGGAGAACCGATCACCTGCCACGCCGCCCGGCCGATCAGACGGCGGGAAGTTTCTCCCGAAGCCGGATCCTGTTTGCCATTGGTAAAGAAAACCCACCGCCCCGGCCAATCGTTGCAGAACTGCTGATTGAATCTCACCGCAGTACGGGCCGAAATCACCGAACTGTTTGCCGGAGCCTGGAGAACAGAATCTGCCCCTTTCAATGCATCATTATATTCGTTGGCCCCGCCGGCCGCAGCGTTACCGTCGTTGTCATAAGCCGCAAAACTGTAAATCCCGTCGAAGCTTTCCGGGAACTTTTTATTCGGATCACTTTTCGCATATTGATGAGCATAAATCATCAATGAACTTGCCGCCCGGCTCACCGCCGACAACGCAAACATCCGCGAACGCGAACGCGAACTGTTGTTTTCCGCGACCTGCCGGTAATTGACCGCATTGCCGACAAATGCCATACCGATCATCAGCAGCAGTGCCAGCAAACCGATGGCAAAGACCAGAGCCATACCGCTTTCAGAATTTCTTTTTTGAGGAGTATATTTCATCATTCACTTCCTTTCTTTCCCAGCAGTACTGCCCGGCGGAATGTATAACCATGTTCCAGAAAGATATCATTTTTTTTGCTTGAATCCGTTTCCTCTTTCCACTTCAGGAAGCTTTCCCGGCTGTCAAGCATTTTCAACTCGATCTCCACCAGATACGGTGCCGCATGAGCTGTACCGGTTTTCGGATCAGGATCCAAACGGTTTTTGCTGGCATCCCCCGGATCATCCGGATCTTCCAGAGCCACATAACGGGTGAACTTCAAATCGATCACATTTTCACAGATATCCACTGCCGCCGCCCGGGTTTTCGTGCCTTCGACCGTCGGATCATCCTTAAAATCAGCAGCATCAAACGCCTTGAACACCTCTTGCAAATGATCCACCGCCTGATCCACCGATTTTATCTTCCGGTTGCGCCGGGCAGTTTCATTGTAAGAGGGAAAAAGCTGACCGAAAAAGTTTTTGCTTTTCTCGTTCTGCCCGGTGTATTTTATCATCTGCAGATTACCGGCATATTCCGATGACCCCTCCGGATCTACCAGCCGGAATTTGACAAAATGCCGATAGTGACCACCATCGCCCATTGCCACACTGCTGACAAACCAGATCGACTTTTCCGTGATTTCAAAAGGATACTGATTGGCATAGGAGCTGTCCTCAATATAGGTCAATGTCTGCATCCGGGAAGCCAGAAATTCCATCGCCGTCCGCGCGGAAGCAAAGGTATCGGTCTTCTGCTCACTGCGCAGCCACATCTGCTGCGCTCCGGAAAACAACCGCAGAGAGACCACCAGCAGTATACTGAATACCGCCATCGCCGCCAGCAATTCAATCAGAGTGAATGTGTGTCTGCTGTATTTTTTCACGGTCGCCCCCCTCATCATATTTTCAATTCAAAACGTTCATTGTAGATCTCAAACCGGAAGTAGGATTTTTCCCGTTCCGCATACGGCAAATCGGCCGGATAACTTATTTCCATAACCAGCGGCAGAATAAAATTTTCAAACTCCAATTTTCTCACATTCCCGGGATCGCTGCCGGAACTGCCCTTGTCTGAAAGCGAATTATAATTTTCTTCCTCTCCCCACCTGATCGGCACAAAGAGTTCTTTTCCGAAATCACTGCCATCCTCTTTGTACACCGCGACAACCGCAGAAAAGTCCACATAATGATTCCCTTTAGGCCCGGAAACCTGCCGGACCATATAGAGCCCATTCGAATCTTTGTGCAATGTCCAGGGATCATCCCCATCCAAACCGTTATCCCAGCTGGTTGTCGGATCTTTGATCTCATTGCTTGTATTTTCCAGTTCTGAGCGCAACGGAAAACTTGCCAGCACATCGGACCGGAAACCATCGGTATAAACTGACAAGGCACTTTCAGCCCGGATCTTGGAAAAGACCAGTTCCGCCAGATCAGCGATGCTGTTTTCCGCCATCGCGCTGCGGTGATTGCTCAAACCCGCCGGAAAAAGCACAAAGACACTGGCCATGCCGACCGACAGAATGACCACCGCCAGCATGATCTCAACCATATTGAAACGGAATTTTTTCATCTTATTCACCGCCGCTTCCTCCTGTATTATCCGCTTCGCCATCCTCCATCGGCAGATAAGAGACCTTGCCGGTAATGGGGTTGAGCTTCAGCACCACAAAGTTATCCTCATTGGCATATTCATACTGACCGTCATTTATTCTTGCTTCGGTAAAAAACAGCAGCATCGGCGTGTCGCTGTTGGAAAAACCGCCGAAAGGAGAAAAAATGATCCCCCGCCAGTTATCACACTCTCCTTCTGCATTTGCGGTTCCCAAAGCCTTAATGTCAGCATCTTTGGAGTCTTTGGCATAAATAACATCCAAACATTCGTAACCGGCAACGGCTTTGGTCGTGGCGGTTTCGATCCCGGCCTTTGAAAGCGGCATGAATTTTCCGGAAGTTTCATCCTGCCAGTTTTTATGTCTCGCACAAGCCGCCAGCATCGCACCATCCGGCATATTGCTCCACACCGAACCGGGAACCCAACTGATAAATGTACCGTCTTTTTTGACATAAGCCAAACGGTAACCGCCATTAACAAAACTTTGCAGGTTGTCTGCCGTGATCTCATCGTAATTCGTCGGCATGATCATCGCCACATATTTGCGCGAAGATATCGCTTTAGCCTGCGCCACCTCCATGCCGGTTTTGAAATTTGAAGCCATCTGATCGACCTTGTTGCCGGACATCAAACGGCTGAATGCCGGAGCAAAAATACCGATCAAAAGAGCCGTAATACCGATCACAGCGAGCAATTCGATCAATGTAAAGGAGTTTTTCCTGTATTTTTTCATTGCACTGCCTCCCGTAATATTCCACACTGCCGGAGATACTATAGACTGCGTTTTCAGATTTTTCAACAGGAAATCCCCCTGAATCCCCAAAAAAAAACAGATTTTTTTCATATTTCCTCCGATTCATTCCTGTTTCAAGCGGTAAACCCCGGAAAGAGTTTGACAATAAAATCATGGCGGCAACTTGTAATTTGGCAAATTGCGGTGTAATTTATAGTTGACAGCATAAGTAATTAATATATTGGAGAAATTCTGACAATGAAACGGGTTCTCGTCACCGGCGGCAGCGGCTTTCTCGGCAGTTGGCTGTGCGAAAAGATTCTGGAAAAAGGCTGCGAAGTCATCTGTGTGGATAATTTTTTCACCGGGGCAAAACGCAACATCTATCACCTGCTGGACAATCCGAAATTTGAATTGATCCGGCACGATGTCACCTTTCCCCTCTACATCGAATGCGATGAGATCTATAACCTCGCCTGCCCCGCCAGCCCCATCCATTATCAGCACGACCCGGTGCAGACGGTGAAAACCTGTGTTCACGGCGCAATCAATATGCTGGGCCTGGCCAAAAGACTCAACGCCAAAATACTGCAGGCTTCGACCAGTGAAGTTTACGGTGATCCGGCGATCCACCCGCAGGTCGAAGAATATTGGGGCAATGTCAATCCCATCGGTATACGTTCATGCTATGATGAGGGCAAACGCTGTGCGGAAACGCTTTTCAACTGTTACCGTATGCAAAATTCCCTGCGGACGAAAATCATCCGGATCTTCAATACCTATGGACCGCGTATGCATCCCCATGACGGACGGGTAGTCAGCAATTTCATCCTGCAGGCCCTGCAGAATAAGGACATCACCATCTACGGTGACGGTTCGCAGACCCGCAGTTTCTGTTACCGGGATGACCTGATCGACGGCATGATCAAGTTGATGGCCACTCCGGATGAGGTGACCGGGCCGGTCAATGTCGGCAATCCGGGAGAATTCACCATTCTGCAGCTGGCGGAAAATGTGATCGACTTGACCGGTTCCAACTCCAAAATCATCCGGATGCCCCTGCCGGCCGATGATCCCAAACAGCGTAAACCGGATATTTCCAAAGCTCAAAAGCTGCTCAACTGGCAGCCGACGACCCCGTTGCGCGAAGGTTTGCTCAAAACGATCGCCTACTTTGATGAATTACTTAAAACTGAACCGGAATTCTGCCGGGGAGAGGAATAATTGCCATGAAACGGATCATCGTTACCGGCGGAGCCGGTTTTATCGGTTCAGCTCTGGTCAGATATATCATCGATCATACCGGCGATGAAGTGTGCGTCCTCGACAAACTCACCTACGCCGGTAATCCGGAAAATCTGGCGGCAGTATCCGCTTCCCCCCGATTCCGGTTTGAACAGGCAGATATTTGCAACGTTGAAGCGGTGAACCGGATCTTTTCCTCGTTCCGGCCGACTAATGTCATGCATCTTGCCGCCGAAAGCCATGTGGACCGTTCCATCGACGGCCCGCAGGAATTCATCATGACCAATGTGGTCGGCACCGGCATCATGCTGGAAAGTGCGCGCCGGTATTATTCGTCCCTGACGGATGCGGAGAAACAGAATTTCCGTTTTCACCATATTTCCACTGATGAAGTTTACGGAGCATTAGGCAAAGAGGGACTTTTCCATGAAACCACACCCTATGATCCATCGTCCCCCTACTCTGCCAGCAAAGCTTCGGCAGATCATCTTGTGCGGGCGTGGGGCAGAACATTCAAGTTGCCGGTGCTGGTTACCAACTGTTCCAATAATTACGGCCCTTACCACTTCCCGGAAAAGCTGATCCCGCTGATGATCCTCCATGCCCTGTCCGGAATGGAATTGCCCATTTACGGCAAAGGCGATCAAATCCGCGACTGGCTCTATGTGGATGATCACGCCCGCGCGCTCTATCTGGTTTCCGACCGGGGAAAACCGGGAGAAACTTACAATATCGGCGGCAACAGTGAAAAGACCAATCTGGAAGTCGTCCATACGATCTGTTCGCTGCTTGACCGGTATTCGCCCCGGCCGGACGGCAAAAGTTACGCCTGCCAGATCGTCCATGTCACCGACCGCCCCGGACACGATGCGCGTTATGCCATCGATGCCTCGAAAATTGCCGGAGAATTGGGTTGGAAACCGCTGGAATCTTTTGAAAGCGGCATAGAAAAAACTGTCAGATGGTATCTGGAAAACAAAGATTCATGGTGCGCCAGAGTGCTTAACGGTGAATACCGGATGGAACGTCTGGGCAGCGGAAAGTAACGGTTTTGAAATATGTTTGAATCTCTGAAAAACAGCCGGATCGTGATTACCGGCGGAGCCGGTTTCATCGGTTCCAATCTGACCGGAGCCCTGCTGGACCTCGGATGCGAAGTGGTGGTACTGGACAACTTTGCCACCGGCAAGCGGGAAAATCTGGAACCTTTTGCTTTGAAACGCAATTTCACCCTGCTTGAGGGAGATATCCGTAATCAGGAGGATTGTCTGCGGGCAGTTGCCGGGGCAGACTTCGTTCTCCATGAAGCGGCTCTGGGCAGCGTACCGCGCTCGATCAAGGCCCCCGGCACCTCCGCAGATGTCAATATCGGCGGCTTTGTAAATATGCTGCATGCCGCAAGTAAAGCCGGAGTAAAACGTTTTGTGTATGCATCAAGCAGTTCTGTTTACGGAGATTGCCAGGATTCCCCCAAAGTGGAAAGCCGTACCGGAACTCCATTGTCGCCTTACGCTTTAACCAAAAGTGTCAATGAACAGTTTGCCGCCAATTTCCATGCGGTTTACGGGATCGACTGCATCGGTTTGCGCTACTTCAATGTCTTCGGCCGCCGTCAGGCCCCGGAGGGCGCATATGCAGCGGTCATTCCCAAATTTTCGGCGGCATTGCTTGCTCACCATTCACCGGTCATCAACGGGGACGGCTCATTCAGCCGGGATTTCACCTTTGTCGATGATGTGGTACAAGCCAATATCCTTGCGCTGACCGCCGGAGAACCGGCCTGCAACACGGTTTTCAATATCGCTGGCGGGCAGGAAACAACTTTGAATGAATTATTCGCTTTTCTCCGGGAAGAACTCTCCGTCTTTGACGGGGAAATCAGCGGCATTTCCCCGGTCCATGCTCCGGAACGGGCCGGTGATATCCCGCACAGTCTGGCTGATATCAGCAAGGCCCGCACTCTTCTGGGATATATTCCGCGCTTCAATGTCCGCAGCGGACTGAAACTGACCGCGCAGTGGTATTTTGAACATCTTTCCGGCCGGAAGTGATTTTCACCTTTCGGCAATGGCGGCAAGTTTTCCGGAGGCACTCTCTCCGTCCGGGAAAAGAATATCCGGAGCGATTTCCACCAGCGGCATCAACACAAATTTACGCAGATGCGCCCGGGGATGCGGAATAGTCAATTCCGGTGAATCCATCACCGTTTCTCCGAAAAGAATGATGTCGCAATCCAGAATCCGCGATTCCCGGCTGCTGTGGATAGCCGGGCGGCCGGCTTCACGTTCAATTTTCTGACAAAGTTCAAGCAGTTCCTGCGGCGAACCACCCCACCGGCCGACAAGTGCCATATCCAGAAAATCCGGAGTTCCGGGAATGCAATCTTCGGCAGCGGAACTCATCGCCCGGCTGCACCGGATATCCTGCACTCCGGCAACCCGGAACTTCTCCACTGCGGAAGTCATCGCTCCGGCTGAACCCGGCAGATTTCCTCCAAGCATCACAACTATTTGCTTCATATTTTTCATAATTTCTGGAATTTGCACCATTGATGTATTATATTATAAATGTGTATATTATTAAATATGGATGTATATAAGGTTTTTTTCAAGTGATCGAACCATTAAAAATCGTTTTTCTCGGCTCCGGACCGATCGCCGTCCCGATTCTGCGGGTTCTGGCCCAATCTCCGGAAATAGATCTGCAGGCGGTAGTTTCCCAGCTTGACCGCCCGGCCGGACGTAAACGGATACTGACTCCCACACCGCTGGCAGCTGCCGCATTGGATATGGGATTGGAAGTACTCCGGGTGGCAGATGTCAACACGCCGGAATTCATCAGTTACCTGAGTGATATCGCTCCGGATCTGATCTGCGTGGTCTCATTCGGCCAGATACTGAAATCTCCGCTGCTGGCGGTTCCCCGGATCTGCTGTGTCAATGTCCACGCTTCTTTGCTGCCGCGTTACCGGGGAGCATCTCCGATCGTACAGGCGATCCTCAATGGCGACGGTGAAAGCGGAGTCTGTTTCATGCAGATGGAGCGCGGTCTGGATTCCGGACCGGTTTTCCGGGAATTGCGGCTGGAACTTGACCACACGGAATATGCGGACTCTCTGGAAAACGAGTTGGGCGAATTGGCGGCAGCACATGCAGTCCGTACTCTGCAGGATATTGCCGGGGGAAAACTTGCCGCCGCGATTCAGGACCCTGCTGCCGCGACAGTATGCCGCAAGATTGCCAAACGCGACGGTATGATCGACTGGCACTTTCCGGCAGAACGTATCGAAGCGATGACCCGGGCCTATTTTCCCTGGCCCGGAGCCGCAGCAAGTTTCCGGAATGCCGCCGGTAAAGAATCGGCACTCACGATTTGTGCGGCCCGCTGCCTCAGCGGATATGAATTGCCCGCCGGATGCTGTGCCGATCTGCCCGGACGGCTCGTCGTCGGCTGCGGCTGCGGTGAAGCTCTGGAAATCCTCGAATTGATTCCTTCCGGCGGCAAACGGATGAGTGCGGCTGCTTTCCGCAATGGAATGCGCGGAGAATTGCCGGAATTTATTACAGAAGCGGAAATTTGACAATCATGAGTAAAGAAATTATCCTCAACTGCGAAAAACTTGAACGCCGCTTCGCCCTGCTTAAAGACGGCAAGCTCGAAGAGTATAAACTTGAAAGAGATGATGATGTCCCCAAAGCCGGAGATATTTTCTTCGGCAGGATCATCAATCTGGATTGTTCTCTGCAGGCGGAGTTTGTCGATATCGGCGCAAAAAAGAATGCTTTTCTGCACTTCAAAGAGATGCTGCCGGGAAATTCAGAATTGGTCGAACAGTACCGTTCCGATCTGGCTGACAAGGAAAGTGAGATCAATGCCAAACGGAGCAAACAGCGGCAGATGCCGGAAAATTCCACCCTCTCCGCCGAAGCATCCAGACGGAAAAAGAAGATCAGCACCGAAGATATCCCCAATATTTTCAAACCCGGCATGGAAATCCTCGTGCAGGTAGTCAAAGCTCCGATCAGCACCAAAGGAGCCAGAGTAACCACCGATATTACCATCCCCGGCCGTTTTCTGGTATTGATGCCGTACAGTGAACATATCGGATTATCTTCCAGAATAGAGAGTTCCACCGAAAGGGAACGTTTGCGTAAAATTCTGGAACAACTCGAACTTCCCGAAGGCATGGGAATGATCTGCCGGACCAACGGCGAAGGGCGGAAAGCAGCTTTTTTCAAGCGGGATCTGGATCTGCTGCTGGATTACTGGAAAAAAATCGAAAACGGTATTGCCGGCGGGATCGCCCCCCGGCGGCTCTTTACCGAACCCAATCTGATCGACCGTACCGTAAGAGACTTTATGACCGATGAAATCGACGGGATCGTGGTCGACGATCAGGAAGCATTCAAGCATATCAAAGATACGCTCAAACGCATCGGCGGTATCCGGCTGGCCGGTAAAGTCAACCGCTTCAAGGGTTCCGCCCCGATATTTGATTACTACAAGATCGACGAACAAATCAGAAACGTCTTCCAGCGGGAAGTCAAACTGCCCGGCGGCGGAGCCATCGTCATCGATGAGACAGAAGCTCTGATCGCCATTGACGTCAATTCCGGTCACGGCAGAAAACTTGCTGAACAACCTGAATTCATCCTGAAAACCAATCTGGAAGCCGCCGAAGAAATCGCCCGGCAGCTCCGACTCCGCGATGTCGGCGGTCTGGTGGTTCTGGACTTTATCGACATGCGTTCAGCATCCGATCGGGAGGAGCTTTACCGGTACATGAAAAAACTGGTCAAAGATGACCGGGCCAAAACCAAAGTCCTGCCGTTGAGCAAGCTCGGACTTATGGAAATGACCCGCCAGCGGGAACATGAGAGCATTCTCGATCAGGTCTATGACCCATGTCCATACTGTCACGGTTCCGGCCTGGTCAAATCCGCATTGACCATGAGTGCGGAGATCCAGCGTCAGCTTAGTGCCGTCATGCGGGACAAGAAGCACAAAAGTGTGGCGTTGCGGGTATTCATGCACCCGGATGTGCTGGCCCGGCTGCGCGATGAAGATGCGGAATTGCTCAATGATCTGGAAAACAAATACAAGACCGAATTGAGCTTCCGGGCCGATCCGTCACTGCATTACGAAGAGTTTTTGCTGGTCGATGCGGAAACCGGAATGAAAATAGGTTGAATTGTGAAGTTTGAAGAGTACCACCCATCAGAGATACCGGCCAAACCGGGCGTGTACATGTTCCGTGACCGTTTCGGCAAAGTCATCTACGTCGGTAAGGCCCGCGATCTGCGGCGGCGGTTGGGGAACTACTTTCAACCGTCACGCAGGCGCACCGGAGATGCCAAACTGCGTTCCCTGATAAATTCCATTTATGAGTGGTCCTACACCATAGTTCGCAATGAAAATGAAGCTCTGCTGCTGGAATCACAGCTGATCAAGACCTATGCGCCATATTACAATATCCTGATGCGCGATGACAAACGTTTTCTGCTGCTGAAGGTCGATTTGAGCGAGAAGTTCCCGACGTTGACCCTTGCCCGGCTGAAGAAACCGGATAATGCCCGCTACTTCGGCCCGTTCCCGCATGGTACTGCCTTGAAAATGACCAGGGAATTTCTGCTTGCCCACTTCGGCTTACGCGGCTGCAAAAGCAGTGAACCGGATCTGGAAACCCGCAAACACTGCCTGAAACGTCTGGTAAAAGATTGCTGCTCCCCCTGCACCGGCAAGGTCAGTGCAGAAGAATACCGCCGACGTCTGGATGCGGCACTGGCAGTTCTCGACGGAGATATTTCTCCGGTTCAGGAAGCGATCAAAAGCAAAATGAAACAGGCGGCAAGCGAGGGAAAATTTGAATTGGCCGCGCGTTACCGGGATGCCGCAAGCAATATCGATGCGGTTTTCGGACAGAAAAACCGGATATTCGCCAATCCGGTACTGCCGGATCTGCCGTTCCCGCCGGGGGAATTGGGAGTGCGTTCACTTGCCCAACGGCTGGGATTGCAGACTCTGCCGCGTAAAATCATCTGCTTTGATATATCCAATATTCTCGGAACACTTGCCGTAGCCAGCATGGTGACATTCACCGACGGCAAGCCTGACCGGCAGGCGTACAAGCGGTTCCGGATCAAAACCGTGATGCAAAGTGATGACTTTGCCATGATGCGCGAAGCGGTCTTCCGCCACTTTTCCCGGCTTCTATCTGAAAAACGGCCGCTGCCGGATCTGTTGATGGTCGATGGCGGCAAAGGACAGTTATCCAGTGCCGTTGAAGCTCTGCTTGCCGCCGGAACCCCGCCGCTGCCCATGCTGGCTCTGGCCGAAAAAAACGAAGAGATATTCATTCCCGGTCGGAGCGAACCGATCGTACTTGACCGGCACGACCATGCCCTGCGTCTGCTGCAATCAGTCCGGGATGAAGCTCACCGGTTCGCCATAACCTATCATCGCAACCTCCGGGAAAAACGTATCCAATTGTCGCTGCTGGATGATATCCCCGGTGTCGGGGAGATCCGCAAGCTCCAACTGCTCCGGGCCTTTGGTTCTCTGGCGGAAATATCCCGGGCCGATGCCGCCGAAATTGCCGCAAAAGTCCCCGGGACCGGACTGAAAACGGCTCAAAAAATTGTTGATCATCTTACTCAAAATCAAGGAAGGAGAAAAGAGATATGATAAAAGTCGCTCAATGCTGGGACGATGGCGTACTCAATGACATCAAACTTACCGATTTGTGCCGCAAGTACAATGCCAAAGCCACATTTAATCTCAATCCGGCTCTGCACTCGGCCAAAAACCGCCGCACTACCGGCTGGACCTACCGGGACAGCGGATATTGTCCGGGTAAACTGGCGTGGAACGAAATCAAAGATGTTTATGCCGGATTTGATGTTGCTTCACACACCATGTGTCACTGCAACGCCGGGGATGTTGATGATAAAGTCTTTCTGGCCGAAGCGGCCGATGCCAAAAAAATTCTGGAGGATATGTTCCAGAAAGAGTGTCCGGGATTTGCCTGGCCCTGCGGCAAATACACCCGGGAAACAGCTGATATGCTGCAGGAAGCCGGCTTCGCTTACGGCAGAACGGTGGAAAATACCGACCGGGTTTCCGGATTCACCCACCCGATGATCCTGCATTCAAGCTGTCACTTTCAGGATGAAAACTTCTGGCAGGCATTTGAAAGAGCCAAACAGACCGATGGCCTCTTTTACTTCTGGGGACACAGTTATGAAATGATGGACGACCGGAAGTTGTGGGATGATTTCGAGGATAAACTCCGCCGTCTGTCCGCTGATCCGGAAGTGCAGTGGATACCGACAACAGATTTGGTCAAATAAGAGCGTTTATTCTCCCCTCTGCCGGAAAAACTGCATCCGGCAGAGGGTATTTTTTTATTCAGCAGTCACTTATCCTGCGGCCGGTTAAATCCGTTTTTTGACCACTTTTCCAGCAGTTCAGCAGCAAATTGCCGCCCACCGAGACCGAATGCCAAAGCGGCAGCAACACACAATGCTCCCAAGAGCATGGCAAACGCCGTTTCCACGATATTCTGTCCGATATTCAGATTGCTCAAAGCCAGAGCGATGGTAAAAATCATCACCGCCGGCCGGATGAACCAGCAGTACACCGGATGATTTGACTTGCCGGAAATACCGCAGATAAAATCGGCCAGAACGATTCCGGTTACGATCACGATCGCACTTAAAATCAGATTGCCGCCGAATACCGCAAATCTGCGGATCAATTCAGCCAGACCGGTCAACTGCAATATCTCACATGCACCGATGACCACCAGCACCAGTACCGCCGCCATTGCCGTTTTTCCGGCGACGACCGGCAAATTCCACTTTTCCGCATAGTTTTTATCTCCGGAAATCCGGTTGAGGAACCGGTCGATACCGATAGCTGCAACCATTTTGCGAACCAGCGAATCCGCGATCCGGGCCAACACGGCTCCGGCAGCCAGAATAACCGCCGCACCGATAATATTGCCGGCGGCATACAGCAGCATATTCAGAAATCCGGTCACGGAATGGGACAATGCTTCGATATTCAACGCCGTCAAAGCTGCCGCCGTCACCGGGATAACAATCAATATCCACGCCACATTGCCCAGTAATTTCGCCACCGTCTGATCTTCACCTTTATGCAGTCCGCACATTTCCCCCAATTTGTCCAGATGCATCATCGCCGCCGCACCGGATACTCCGCGCCGGACGATCCCGGCGGCCCGGATACCGAGCCAGAGGATCAACATTGCCGCGATCAGCCGGGGCAAAAAGGTCATGATCACGGCAAACATCGCCTGCAAAGGTTCGGTGATCCCGTAAATATTCAACGCGGAAAGAACCGCCGGTAAAAAGAACAGCCAGATCAGAGCATACGCGATCCGGCCGCTGTATTCTGCTCTTTTTTCCGCATTGCCGTGAGCAAACCCGGCCAGATGATTCTGCATTTCCGGCCGCAGCAGCAGATGGCGGATCAGAGTACGGACTGTTCCGGCCACGATTCTGGCCAGCAACAGCAGCAGCAAAGCTCCGGCGATATTGGGCAGATATTCCGCCACCGCAGTAGTGAATTCACGCAGAGGTACTGCCGCATAATCCAGATGAAGCAGTGACATGCAGGCCAGAATTGCCAGGATCATCACACTCCAGAAAACAATTCTCCCGGCGATCATTCCGGCCCGAAGCGTATATTCCCGTCGGGTTTCATCATCTTTGCGGTAAGTTTCCGCACATTTCCCGGCAAATGATGCGGCTTTACCGGACAGCCACGCAGCGATTATCCAGCCGATGATCAACACGATCACTGCTCCGATAACTCCCGGAAGATTGCTCTCGGCCATGCTCTTCCATACATTTTTAAAAAATTCCTGCATCTTTTTTCTCCTCTGTCTATACTGTTTTTCAGAATCTTGTACCGTCTCCTCATCCCGGCACTTCAAAATAAATTATAAATCAAAGTGAAAATTTTTCAAGTTTTATCTGCAATATTGAAAAAATTTCAATTACGGATATTGAAAAATCCCGGCAAAGATGCTAAATTTCACATGTGTATATTGTTCTGTCAATTTTCTGAGAGGATTGCATCATGAGTATCCGGAAATTTTTCGATGCGGCGGTAAAATTTCATGCCTCCGACCTTTTTATCAGCAGCGGCAAAGCTCCCGGTTTCCGGGTCAACGGTTCTATCTCACTGGCCGATAACATTCCGCCGGTAACGCCGGAAACGATCACCGAATTCCGCAAATCCTGCCTTTCCGCAAGTGCCGAAAATCAATATTCCGCTACCGGCGGAGCGGAGTGTTCTTTGTCCAATTCCGGCCACCGTGTCCGGCTCAACTTTTACGAATCTGGCAAGGGCCCG
>JAGBZM010000023.1 GCA_017628235.1 Lentisphaeria bacterium
GCCCTTCTCCACAATAATACCGCCCACCGCAGTAGCATGACCGTCAATATATTTAGTAGTGGAATGAGTTACTATATCCGCCCCGAATTCAAACGGACGGCAGAGAATCGGTGTCGGAAAAGTATTATCCACAATAAGCGGCAAACCATTGGCATGCGCCACTTTGGCATACATTTCAAAATCGGCCACCAGCAACGCCGGATTGGCCAGAGATTCAATAAAGATCGCTTTCGTATTCTCCCGCACCTGTGCGGCGACCGCCGCTTCATCCATATCCGGAGTGACAAATGATATTTCAATCCCGGACTTTTTCAAAGTGTTGGTAAAAAGAGATACCGTTCCACCGTAAAGACTGGACAAAGCCAGTATGTGATCTCCGCAGCGTGCAATATTCATCAGAGCAAACGCATTGGCCGTCTGTCCGCTGCTGACAGCCACCGCTGCTACTCCGCCCTCCATCGCCGCTATCTTTTTCTCAAATGCATCCACCGTCGGATTGGCCAGACGGGTGTAGAAAAAACCTTCGCGTTTGAGGTCAAAAAGGTCGGCAACACTCTGCACATCATCGTATTTGTAAGTCGTACTCTGAACGATCGGTACTACCCGGGCTGCACCGTTTTCCGGTTCATAACCGGCTTGAATTGCCAATGTTTCGATTTTCCAGTTTTTGTCCATTTGCACTTTTCTCCTTAATTACAATTCATGTATTTTTGTATTCAAATTACTGCTGCATATCGACTTTTCCATCCGGCAGAAAAGTTCTTCAAACCGGGAAAATTCCGGGGTCTCCCCGTCTCCGGTCCCATTGATGATATGCATGAAATCCATCACGGAAAATTTTTCCGGCGGCACTCCCGGCAGGAAAAATGCCTGTCCTTCCGGAGAAACACTCCGGCAAAGAATCCCCGCATTGAGCAATTCTCCTATTTCCGAACGCATCACCATATCCGGTATCCGCAGATTCCGGGAGATCTCATCTTCTGCCACCGGCCCGCTGCCGTTTTCAAATTCACCGAAAACCAGACGCAAGATCGCCAGCTGATGTTCCCGCCGCAACCGCAACGGAGTTTCCCGACGGGTCTCATTGAATACCCCGCTGCGTAAATGCTGATGGACAAAACTTATTTCCGCCCCGAAAAGTATCAGCTGCCATGACCAATTGACCCAGATCAGAAACAATGGCAGAATCGCAAAACTGCCGTACAACCGGTTATAGGAAAAGACGGAACTTTGCAGAAACATGAACGAATCCTGAAGTATCTGAAAACAAATACCGGTAATGATTCCCGCTACCAACGCTCCAGTCCAGCGTACCCGGGTATTCGGAACCCGCAAATAGATAAAAAAGAACAGCAGACTCCCGGCTGCCACCGGTACTATCCCGGCCGCACTCTCCAACAGCCAGTGAGCAAAATGCCACTCCGGAATCATATCACTGGACGCGCTGATCCGGCGACGGAGCATCATACCAAATGTACTGATCGCCACCATCAATATCGGAGTCAGCAAAATCACTGACAGATAGCTGCTGAATTTACGTAAAATATTCCGGCGCGGCGGCAATCCCCATACTACATTGAATGCCTTTTCCACATTGATGATCAACCAGATCACTGTCCACAGCAAGGCGATCACACCAACCCCGGCAACCACTCCGCCGGATGCCTCTTTCAAGGTTCTCTCGGCAATCTGACAGACATAATCAAGCATCTCGTGCTGAGCCTGAAAACGGGTATAAAGCGCATCGCGCAGCAACGTTTCCAAGCCGAAACCTTTAGCAATACCGAAAAGCAGTGCCGCCAACGGCACGATCGCAAACAACGTGTAGTAGGTCAACACCACCGCCTGCTGCCCCATTTGATCCCCGGCATACCGCTTGCCGCTGAATTTGATTATCCGCCCGCAATTACGCAGCCACAACATGATCGAATGTCTGAATTTCATCTTTTTCTCCCTTCCGGAATTGTTATTGACGCGACATCACCGGAAATGTTGCATTTCCGGCCTCTCCGGTAACTTCATCCAACGGTTGACACCGGTCTACCCAACCCAGCCGGCGGCTGAATGGATAAAATACCAGCCACGCCCGGCCGATCAGATTCTTTTCCGGCACCACTCCGAAGTAACGGCTGTCCATGCTGAATTGTGAATTATCTCCCAGCATCAGATAATGATTCTCCGGAACAGTATATTCTTCTCCGTAAGCAAACAGCTGGTTCCCCATCGCACTCAAGTGACCGTGATAACCGCCTTTGCCGGAATAAACTTTTTCAAATGCCCCGGCGATCTCCTGAATTCTGAAAAACTCTTCTTCTCCCGCCGGACGCACATAAAGCTGATTATCCTGAATTTTTACCGTGTCCCCGGGCAATGCCGCCAGACGTTTGATATAATAGTATCCTCCGGTCGCTGCAAGCGGCAGACCATCGACCTGCAACCCTTCGGTGTTGAATACGATCACATCCCCCCGGCGCGGCGGACACAAATAGATGCTCACCCTTTCAACAAACAGATGATCCCCCAGCGAAACCACTCCGCTGCTGATCTTTTCTCCGGGAGCAAAAGTGCTTTTTTCTGAAAGTTTTGAATAATCCAGCACCTGTCTCTCATTACCCGGCAGAATATATCTGCCGCTGTCACCGGTCAGCATGGTCAAATCAAAAATCCGCCCGCTGACCTTTTCCATACCGGTCACCGACCATCTCCGGGAACCATTGGTCAATTCGGCACTGGTGCAACCGAAAACCAGATTATGCAAAAATCCCGGTATTTTCCCGAAACCGGGATTGGCATTATCTTCAAATCGCTGATGATGCACTCCGTAAAGCGTCGGCTGCATCGAACCGGTCGGTATCCGGAACGGCTGAAAAAACAAGCCGCGCAATCCGAATGCCACCAGACCGACCACAAATATCAAATCCAGAAATGCATACATTTTTCCCCGGCGCGGCAGCGGGAGCGCGATATAATCTTTCTGTGCTTTGGCCACCGCCTCATCCAATCTGTACGCCGGAGCATTTTCCAATTCGCGGATAACTCCGTCAAACTGCAGCCGCAACGCCGGGGAGAGCAGATCATCCTCGGCGCGGCGGCGGGCTTTCAATTCTGAAAGTTGCTTTTTACGTTTACGTTCTTTTAAGAAGTTCATTCCTCAATACTCTGTTTCTTTTTACCGGCGATGCCCCGGACGCGGGGCAGGACGCGGAGCCGGACGGTGGTTGTGCTGCCGGGGCGGGGCCGGACGGTACTGAACCACCGGCGGCGGAGTCACCACTGCCGGTGCAGTATATACCACCGTCTGTGCCGGAACAGTCACCACTGTCTGCGCCGGAACAGTCACCACTGTCTGCGCCGGAACTGCAACCACCGGTGCCGGTGCAATCACCCGTGCCACCAGATTCACGATCCCGGCCGCCAGATCCAGTCCATCACGCTCGTGATGATGGTGTCTGTTGCCGTGCGGTCCGGCAAAAACCGCCGTTCCGGTCAACATCACTGCGAAAACCGCTACCACTTTTGTCAGCTTTTTCATAATCTTTTTCCTTTCACTTTTTTAAGGTTGGTTCTGTCATACACTATTTCTCATAGTGTTTCCAACCTTAAAACGTTAAGGAATGCCTAATTATTCTACACTCTTTATCTTTTTTTGAAAAATTTTTTTATTTTCCGCAATCGACCACGATTCCCCGCCGCTTGAATGCCGGGACATCCAAATCTTCCCCGCTGATCACTACCGGGGTGGTATTTTCCATAATTCCTTTATCTTCAACGATCAAATTCGGCAGATCCATCTGAGTTCCCGGTTCATTGCTGTATTCATGCATCTTATGGCCGACCGAAGTATGCCGACCGGGAACAGAAGCCGACGCAGCCGCCGGACGTTCCAGATAACGCACTGCCAAAGCGGTCAACTGAATCTTTCCGGCAAATTCCTCTGAAGTTGCCGCACCGGTCAATATCACTTTTTCCAAAACCGGATCACACTGTCTGGCACACAGATCCAGCACCGCCCGCGCATTGCCAAGCGCCAGTTCCGGACCGCCAAGCAGGGAAAACGCCACTGCATCGGCATTATCCAGACTTTCCGGGCCGCCAAGCAGCGGCGAAGCAAGCAGTTTCTCCATCGCCCGGGAACTGGCATCTGCCCCATCATCAACCAGGGCTGTCCCCAGTGAACACAATGAATGCCGCCGCTTCAAAACCCCGGTAAATGAAGCAAAATCAGCATTAAAAAGATTACCGCCGCCTAAAATCGATGCCACCGCCCGCAAGGTCCGGGCCATTTCCTTATCCGACAACAAAAAGGCATCGGCAATCGCAGTTTCTCCGTCCAGCGTGGAAAACAACAGATCATTCGGCAGGGCGATCACAGCATCCGCGATCGGCAGAATGTCATTTTTTATCTTCTCCTCGGCCAACTGACGGCGGCGGAATCCTTCCATCGAAAAGGGCAATGTCACCAGAACTGCAGTCGTTATATGCAGTTTCGCCGCCACTCCCAGTACCACCGGCAGACCGCCGGTGGCCAAACCGCCGCCCAAACCGGCGACAACGATCAAAACATCTGTATCACTCAATACCGAATGCAGCTGTTTACGTTCATTGGCCAATGCCTGCTGACCGGCGATCATATCTCCGCCGCAGCCACGCCCGGAACGCAGCAGCCTGCCCGCTTGTATCCAGTGTTCCTCGCCCACCCTGGAACCGGCCAGAGAGTTGACGTCGCTGTCAACCGCCAGCAGGTGAAATCCGGAACTTTCAAAACTTCCGGCAAATTCACGGATGATCCGGCAACCGGCTCCGCCGACCGCCATCACTGTAATTCTCTTATTATCCATATTCACCGTTCTCCACGTCCCAGAAATTTACCTACGCTGCTGAAAACCTTTTTCAATCCGCCTTCCGGAGCGATCCCGTAATTCTGCTGGAAAAATGCGGCAACTTTCAGCGCACCCCACAACGCACTGAAGCGGGGCGATGCCAGATCCGTTCCGGCACCGCCGGCATCCGCCGGAATGCCGATCCGGCAATCCAGATCAAATACATCACAGAAAAGTTCCCGGCAACGGAAATATTCAGCTCCGCCCCCGGTCAGTATCCCTCCTGCCCCCAATGCCCGGGGAGTATTTTTCTCCCGCAGCTGGCTGCGTATTACTTCAAATATCTCCCGCAGACGGGTATCAGCAATCACCTCGAAAGCCGACAGCGGAATATTTCTTGTCCGGCCGCCCGGCCCGGGAAACTCCAGAAAAGCTCTCTTTTCTTTCAACGCTGATTCCAACTGGCCGCTTTCCAGCAGTTTACGGCAGGTATCAATGTGCAGATTCAAACCGATCGCCAGATCATTGGCCACATGTTCCATACCCAATTGCACAACCCCGGAGGCGCATACCCCCCGGTCAAAGTAGACCAGATATTCCGTCGCACCGGCCCCGATATCCACCAGCAGTGAACCATTTTCCCGTTCCAGATCGCTGACGATGCCGATTCCGGCTGCCAACGGCGAAAAGACCGGTTCGATCCGGGCGTTTTCCACCCCCGCATTGACCACCACATGCCGGAAATTATCCACCCGGCTGGCAACCGCGTGGATGATATGGACATAAGCTTCCAGCCGCCGCCCGGCCTGTCCCAGCGGATTACTGACCCGGCGGTTGTCAACCAGATAATAAGATACAGAAGTATTGATTATCTCCCGGCCGCCGCCCAATGCAATGACTTTGGCATTTTCATTGGCTTCGGCCTTTTCGGCATCGGTGATCACTCCGTCAGAATTTTTTACTGTAACGATACCTTTGGCCTGACGGGATTCGATACCGCAGCCGGAAACCAGCAAGGTCATCAGACGGCAATTCACCAGCTCTCCACCGGATGAACGGTCTGCTTCAGACAAAGCCTTATTCAAAGCCTCGCTTGCACGCTCCATGTCTGCGATCTCGCCCTTTATCACCGCACCCGGCAAATATGCCATTCCGTGTCCGATAATAGCTCCAACCCCGCCGCGCGGTCCGACCTCTCCGATCAAGACACACACTTTGGATGTACCAAACTCAATGGCACAAACCGTATTCCGTTTCTGAAACATATCCGTCGTTCTTTATTTTAGCAAATAAATATATTCAAGGGAAATATAATCCCACATCCAGCAATATTCAAGTCTGCTGCCGCAAAAAACATCACTCTTTATCTTACAGTCCCCAGACTGACGATCCTGATTGGCAGCAATATCACCTGATATACCAATTCAAAGGGCGCACAACCGCCTTTTATACAATTCTGCACCCCGCTGTCGAACATTCCGAATGGCGCACCGACCGTACACTGCAATACTCCCGCCGGCAGCAGCAATATGGATAAGGCGGATTCTCCGATTTTCATCAGGCCGATACCGCCCGACTGCATGGCACTGATAGTATGCGGACTCCAGATCGATGCCAGTTCCAGAGCTTTGGGAGCTGCGGCTGTCATCGTAGCGGGATCGATTGCCGATACCGGTTCGATCACCGCAAAAAGCGCACCGGAAATCAATATCACCATCAATTTTCTCATCACTCATGGTCCTTTCCGCTTTTTGCTTAACATACTACCGGTATGCGGATTTGTCAAGGTCACAACTCCGTCAGAAAAGCTGTCTGGCCAATGCCCGCGCCCGGGCATCCGCTTCCAGCACCTGTTCCAGAGAAATTTGCGGCTCGACCGGGATCGCCTCCATCACCTTTGCAATGATCCGCCAGATACCGCCGAAGTTGATCTCCCCGGCACAGAATCTGTCCACAGCCACTTCGTTGGCGGCATTCATCACCGCCGGCATGGTTCCCCCGGACTGCAGGGCGGTACGGGCAAATTCCAAAGCCGGAAATTTATCTTTATCCGGCGCAAAAAACTCCAACTTGGCCATTTGCGCCAGATCCAGCGTACTCCCCGGCTTGCTCAATCTTGCCGGATAACTCAATCCATACGCAATCGCCAAACGCATATCCGGCACCGACATCTGAGCCAGCATCGAACCATCGGTCAACTCCGCCAACGCATGCACTATCGATTGGGGATTGATCACCACATCCAGTTGTTCCGGCTGCAAATCAAAGAGATATCTGGCTTCGATCAATTCCAGAGCCTTATTCATCATTGAAGCTGAATCGATCGTGATCTTCCGCCCCATCTGCCAGGTCGGATGCGCCAATGCTTCACTCACAGTTGCCCGCTGGATGCGTTCACTGTCCCAGGTGCGGAACGGCCCGCCGCTGGCAGTCAGCCAGACTTTACGCAGCTCTTCCCTGCTCCGTCCGGCAAGACATTGAAAGACGCCGGAGTGTTCACTGTCCACCGGAACCAACGTCCCGGCTGAATCTGCACACGCCTGCATCACCAGTTCACCGGCCAGAACCAACACTTCCTTACTTGCCAGAGCAACTTTTTTACCGGCTTTCAATGCCGCCAGTACCGGCAATATTCCGGCCGTCCCGATGATCGCACACAAAACTATATCCACTTCCGGATGGATCACTGCCTCAAGCATTGCTTCCATTCCGCAGGCAGTGACCGCCCGGCTGCCGATCTTCTGCCGCAATTCCGGAAACTTCTCCTCCGAAGCCGTAATGACCACTTCCGGATGGAGCAATTCACACTGTGCAGCCAATTCATCCAGATTGTTTCTGGCCGCCAGAGCATATACGGAATAACGTTCCGGATTGGCGGCCAACACGCTGGCCGCACTCCTCCCGATGGAACCGCTGGCTCCAAGAATCACCACTTTCTGCATGGAAAAATCCCCCCAGGAATCAGTTTTTATACAAATGCCACGCCCAGTAAGCCAGAATTCCGGTGGCAACCGACAGAATAAAGATGATGACCGGATAAATATTCCGCCGCAGAAACAGGGCAAAATTCCGGATGACGGAAGCATCTTCAGCAATGGCAGCATAACCGGAAAGCGACGCATTTATATCCGAACGCATATCCATCGCACTCTGATAACGGTCTTCAGGATCAAGAGCCATCGCCTTCAGACAGATCGCTTCCAACCCCGGCGGGAACTGCCTGCCGCTTAATGACGGAGGAGCAATCCTGCCGGATGCCGTCCGCCGCAAAACCTCCTGCTGCGGCAAACCGGCCAACGGAGAATCCAAAGTCAATATTGCATACAATATGCCGCCGAGAGCATAAATATCCGCCGCCTTGCCCGGTGTACCATTCCCGGTTACCAGTTCCGGAGCCATATACCCCGGCGTACCTTTGATCTGACCGGGGTTGCCGGTGGAAATATCTCCGGCCAGCCCCCAATCGATGACCTGCACTTCTCCGAAGTCTCCGCAATGGATATTGCCTGGTTTCAGGTCAAAATGACAAATATTCAGCGAATGGGCAAATGCCACCGCATTGCAGACCCTTACAAACAATTGGAGCAGACGGCTCTGGGGAAACTTCTCCTGCATCTCCTTATCTCCGGAACGCAGCCGTTTCAAAACCACCGCCAGAGTCGATCCACGCAAATATTTCATAATGAAAAACGGTGAACCGGACATATCAATTCCGATATCATATACCGGCACGATATTCGGATGTTCCAATTTGGCAGTGATTCGTGCCTCCTGCACAAAACGATTCAAATCATGGACCGGACGATCCCGGAAGTCAGGCATGATCGCCATCGCCACATCCCGCCCGGTGTCCCGGTCATGCACCAGAAGCACACCTTTCATACCGCCGAAACCGATACTGCGGATAAATTTGTAACGTTCCTGCGGTTTCAACGGCAGCGTGGACAACAAATTATCCGGCTCACTGCCGCTGCCGTCTTCAGCCAGAACAACTGTCGGCTCGATATAGGTATCAGACCCGTTCAAGTTTCGGCTCGGCATCTCCACGCACAACCTCGGCGGTAATTATACAACGGCTTTTTCCTTTGCGCTCCGGCGCAGAAAACATAACATCCAGCATCAGTTTTTCCATCAGAGCCCGCAAGCCGCGCGCTCCGGTTCCCCTTTCGACCGCCGCCTGCGCCAGTTCCTCAAGCGCATCGGGGGAAAACTGCAGATCCACATTTTCCATAGCCAGCAGACGGCGATACTGTTTGACCAGTGCATTTTTCGGCTCCTGAAGCACTCTGACCAGAGCTTCTTTATCCAGCGGCTGCAGAGCAGTAAGCACCGGCAGCCGACCGATAAGTTCGGGGATCAGGCCGAAATGCACCAGATCTTCCGGTTCACATTCACTGAAAAGTTTGCCGGTATCCTCGCTCTCCTCAACCGCAGGCCCGATCGCTTCCGGAGCATTGTCTCCGAATCCGAGTACCCGGCGGCCGCGACGGCGTTTGACCACTTTGTCCAATCCGACAAAAGCTCCGCCGCAGATAAAGAGTATATTGCTGGTATCTATATGCAGGAACTCCTGATTCGGATGCTTGCGCCCGCCCTGCGGCGGCACATTGGCCACTGTACCTTCCAGAATTTTCAACAATGCCTGCTGCACCCCCTCACCGGAAACATCCCGGGTGATGGAGGCATTTTCCCCTTTCCGGGAAATCTTATCCAATTCGTCAATATAAATTATACCGATCTGGGTACGTTCAATATCATTTCCGGAAGCCTGATAAAGACGTAAAAGAATATTCTCCACATCCTCACCGACATATCCGGCTTCGGTCAAGGTCGTGGCATCGGTAATGGCAAACGGGACATCGAGCATTTTAGCCAGAGTCTGCGCCAGAAGCGTTTTACCGCTGCCGGTCGGACCAAGCAGCAGCACATTGCTTTTATCCAGTTCCACCTCGGCCAGTTCCGGCGGCAATGCCTCATCTTTACCGTTGAATTTGGCTTTCAACCGGGAATAATGATTATGCACCGCCACCGACAGCACTTTTTTCGCCTGTTCCTGTCCGATAACAAAACGGTCGAGTTCCGCCTTGATCTCTTTGGGTGAAGGCACATGCAGTCCGCTTAACGGCGAAGACTCATCCTTTTTGTTTCCCTTCTGCGTACGGACCTCGCTGACTATCTCGTGACCTTTGCACAGACAATCAGAACAGATACTCAATCCCTCATACATGCTGGGAATGAAAAAAAGATCCTTGCGTTCTCCGGCGGATTCACCGCAAAAACCGCAAACCGGCGGCTGTTTGTCTCTGGATTTGGCCATTTATCTGCTCTTATCTTTCCTGGACGGCAGGACCTTGTCAATCAAATGATAATCACAAGCCTCCTGCGCGCTCATAAAAAAGTCACGTTCAGTGTCTTTGTACAACTTTTTCAAAGGCTGACCGGAGTGGGAAGCGAGGATATTGTTGAGCATCTCTTTCAGGCGCAGGATCTCTTTGGCCTGAATATCGATGTCCGCCGCAGTCCCCTCTGCCCCGCCCCAGGGCTGATGGATCATGATCCGGCTGTTGGGCAGCGCAAAACGTTTTCCCGGAGCGCCTGCAGCCAGCAGCACCGCGCCCATACTGGCGCACTGCCCGACACAATAGGTACGCACATCACAGGAAATCAACTGCATCGTATCGTAGATCGCCAATCCGGCAGTAACCGATCCGCCTGGACTGTTGATGTACAACTCGATATCTTTTTTCGGATCTTCCGCCTGCAGAAAAAGCAGCTGCGCCACGATCAATCCGGCCACCTGATCGTCGATCGGAGTACCCAGCAGAATGATCCGGTCCTTGAGCAGACGGCTGTAAATATCAAATGCACGTTCACCCTGTCCAGTCTGTTCAACCACCGTCGGCACCAGATAAGAATTACTCTTTTTCATATTCTCTCCTTGATTCTCCCCCAAGACCCGGTTAAAATCAGTTCCCCGAAAGCCGGTTCAAGTTACTTTCTTCTCTCCCCGGCCAAAACACCTTCCCGGTTCAAGCTATTTTCTTCTCGCCCCGGTCAAACACACATCCCCGGTTCAAGCTGCTTTCTTCCCGCCCCGGTTCCCCCCGCGACCCGGTTAAAATCAGTTCCCCGGAAGCCGGGCGGGATCAGCCGATCGCCGCCTCGGTAAGTTTTTCCAGAACTTTGCCGTTGACAATATCCATACGCAGCTCATCGATGGAACCGGATTTCTCCAGCATGTCACGCAATTCTTTGGGTTTGCAGCCGTAATAACGGCTCATCATGGCCAGCTGCTCATCCAACTCTTTGTCATCGACAGAAATTTTTTCCAGTTTGGCGATCTGGCGCAAGATCAGCGCACGGCGGACCGCAACTTTGGCATCATTTTCGACGGCAGCGCGATGATCGGCCAACTCGGCTTTGAACTTCTCGGCATCTTCATCGCTTTTGACGATTTCACGGGCTTTCTGCTGCAGCAGTTTCTGCACTTCATTCTCGATCAGAGCCTCGGGCAGAGCAAATTCGCCGGCCTGCTCATCCAGTTTCTTGAAGACCGCTTCAGAGGCATTGCGCCGCTGCTGATTTTTGGCATCCAGTTCCAGACCTTTGCGGATATTCTCGCGCAGAGTGTCCATATCTTTGCTGCCGGTACGCTCGATCAACTCATCGTCGTTGAGCTTTTTGCGCCGCTGGATAGCGGAAACTTTGACCGTATAGGAAACTTTTTTGCCGGCCAGAGCCGCTTCGCGGTAATCAGCGGGATATTCAGCTTCAAAGGTATACTCTTTGCCGACTTCCGCACCGGTCAGAGCTTTGATGCAGCCGGGGATATTCTCCGGCTCATTGAGCCACATGAATGCATCGGTTGCTTCGACCTGACGTTTCAGGGAAGCTGAAGCATCTTCCGGAAGCTCAAAAGCACCTTTGTAATCAACTTTCAGCATATCTTCCGCCTGAGCGACCCCCTCGGCATCAGCGTAAGTGCCGTACATGGCACGGTACATATCCAAACGTTCATCGATCGCTTTTTCCTCGATCGCATCGACCGGCACATCGACTTTCAGATTCTGGTAATCACCCAGCGTGATCTCCGGAGCAGTGATACCCTCCATCGTAAAGGAGAATTCCTCACCGGCTTTGATTTCACCGAATTCTTTGAAGCGCAGAGACATCAGATCCAGACTCTCATCGCTTTCGATTTTCTCGACGGCAGCTCCGACGAAACGGTTGCGCAGCTCTTCGGTGATTTCCGCAGCATACTTTTTGCTGACCATGCCCATCGGAGCTTTGCCGGGACGGAAACCGGGCATACTCGCAACACCGGCGATATAGGAAACGACTTTATTCTGTTCGTTTTTCGCGGTTTCAGCATCGACTTTCACCGCAAATTCTTTGGTGCAAACGCCGCTGTCTTTGATCTCCAGCACAATGGATTCACTCAATTTTTTTGCCATTTTCTGACACACCTTTCTTGAATTATTATACCTTAAAAGTTACAAACACATTTCTCTGCAGCATACACTGATATTTTCATAATATACCCCCATCCGGCATCATTTACAACCTTTTTTATCATTTTTCCGGAGAAAAACCGTTTCAACCGCAAAAAACACTGGAAACCTTGCCAATGTGTGATATATTATCCCGTTGACAATAAAGATCAGTGTGTTTAAGAGTCCGGGAGAAACATTATGAAATTTTTACCAGCCGCCGTTATCGCCCTTCTGCTTGCCGGGTGCGTGAATATCGATTACACCGGGCGCAAATTCACCGCGCAAAATGCGGTACGATATTCCGAAAACCGCGATGAAGTGCCGCAGGGATATTCTATCATCGGCCGCTTTACCGTATCATCATGGTACGATGTTCATCCCTATGAAGTGGAAGATGCCGTTCTGGAAAAAGCCGGAGAATACGGCGGGGACATTCTCTGCCTGACCTCATCGGCAGTAGTGAGGCATGGAGTCTACACTCCGAATGAACGGGAATTCGGTGCGCCTGATATCAGAGAACGAAAAATTCCGGAAACAGAAACCGGACTTTTCGGCACTCCGGCCCCGCTGGAAAGTGCGACTTTGCAGCGCAAACGCAGAATTTTCAACTATCTGCTCTACAAAAAAACTGCCGAAATAAACCGGCAGTCAGGATTGTAAAGTCAAACTGCATGCATCATTTCAGCAAGTGAATTTTTCCCAGGGAATATTCACCGGCTGCCGATCGGATACGATGGCATCCACATGCATAAGCAGTGGATAATCATTCAAATCGACCTCTCCCCGGGCCGCCCGGATCTTCAACGCCTGTGCCACCCGGCGGGCGACGACCAGCGATTCCAGAGTAACGCCCTGCAGCTTTTCCAGAGCTTCATCGATATTCAGCCCCTGCCCCAGCAGAATTCCGACTTTACGGGTTCTGCCGCCGTAAACGGTAACATAGAGGTCGCCGATACCGACAAAAAAACTATCTTCGCAGCCGCCGAGCAAACTGACCAGCTTACGCATTTCCCGGGATGACTGCAGAAAAACCGCCGCTTGCGAATTGAAGTGCAGCTCCTCTCTGCCGCAACGCTTGAAATTCTCTCCGACTGTCAACGCCACCGCCAGAGCGTAACCGTTTTTCAGTGCCACTGCCGCTTCGATCCCTATAACATCTCCGGTCGTGATAATATGATAGTAATCCGTTGCCATCCACGATTTTATCTTTTCCAGAAGCGGAAGATCCCGCCCGCAGAAAGCCACCAGAGTCTGATCATGATTGACCAATTCATAGCTGGTACACGGCCCGCCGATGGCACACAATTCATTGTTTTTTCCCAGAGCATCCAGTTTCTGCTGCCAGAATTGCGGATAACAGACCAGATTGCCGTTATCGTCATTCAGCAAACCTTTGGTCACCGAAAGCACCGGCACACCGGCAGGCAGCAGCGGCAGCACCTCATCCGCAAACCACTGCACTCCGAAAGAACTCACCCCGCAAATGATCAAATCGCTCTCCGGCAAAATCTTTGATATTTCAGAGAATTGAAAGTATTCCACGCCGTCGGGGAACGGGCGGTCAAATTTCGGGTGCTGTCCGGTACGGGAAGCGGTATCAATAATTTCCTGATCCAGCGGTGTTCCCACCAGATATACGGTATTGCCGTTTTCGCGTGCGGGAAAAGCCAGAACCAATCCCATCATGCCCGAACCGATTATTGTGATAACGCTCATGATGTCGTTTTCCTGTAAAGTATATTTTCTGAAACTGCTTTTCTATAAAATACACCCGAAGCTGCTGAAAAGCAAACATCCTGCCGCCGCCGGATCATTTCAATTGCCGGATAAATTCATTCGGGGTCAAATCAAAATACCGCTTGAAGGCATGTGAAAAACTTTGAACATTGTCAAAACCGCAAAGGCAGGCACATTCTTTTATCATCATATTCTTCTGAGACAGTAATTTTGCCGCATAATTCAACCGGTGTTCACGCATCCAGGTTCCGGGAGACTGTCCAAGATTCTGTAAAAAATATTTATGCAATGTCACCACTGAACAATTTGCCTGCTTCGCCAAGTCAGCCACGTTGTATTTTTGTCCCGGATCACGGACAAAATCATCCATGACACCCCGGATGCTGCTTCCCCGGTCTGTATCTTTTATTGCTCCGGCGATATTAAGCAAAAGATCAAAGCTTTGCAATTGATTATTCAACAAAGATTCATCATCCTGCTGTTTGAATAAATTACCGATACTGCGGATTTTTTTCGCTGTTTTTTCCGGATCATCCGGATGTATAACGGTACTGCTGGTCAATCCCAGATTTCCTGCCAATCCCCGGAGGATACCACCGTCAAACAGCAAAGTCAGCGTTCTGGCAGCAGCACAATTATCGACAACGACACCGCTGGTGATGCTCTCCGGCGGGATTATATACAATTCTCCCGGCAACACAGAAACAGAACGTCTACCCTCTTTGAACTTCATTTCCCCTTCAAGCACCATCTCTATTGCCAGATAAGGAAATCTTACATGTTGAAACCAGCTTTTTCCGACTCTGGACACTTCATGGAATTGAAAACACCACAGCGGTAAAAGTTTATCCGGAAACCAACCATATTTTTCATACACAATATCTTCCAGATGAAGCAGTGTGTAACTGGCATTGCTTTGATTTTGATAAGAGATTTTTCTTAAGTTATCCATTTCAACCGCCCGGCTTCAAAACTGTCTTTCATGATAAAAGATACTGTTATTATTACGATTTGTCAAATCAGAGATTGACCGACACGGCAAATTTACTTCAAGATTTTTCCAAATCGCCCTTATCAGAAAGCAAGGAGAATGACCCCGGCAAGCAGTAACGCCAATGCCCAGGCTTTTTCCCGGATATTTTTATCCCGGAAAATCAATGCCCCAAGCACAAATGTCACCGCACAACTGCATCGCCGGACCACAGAAACCACCGAAATCGGAGTATCCGGCTGGCTTACCCCGTAAAAATAGCAGAAGTCGGAAATCGCAATCAATATTCCGGTAGCCGGAATAGTCCATTTCCAGATAAAAGCACGTTTCTGACCAAAAAAATGCCTGATAAAAGTAAAAATCCCCATTACTAATACCAGATTAATAAAGAAATACATCTGTAATACTTCTCTGGATATATTGAGCTGATGAAGCAGCACTTTATCATAAAGAGCCGAAACTGCTCCGAGAAGTGAACCTGCCACCGTCAGAACCATACCTTTGCTTTTCCAGGGAAATCCCTCTTTGCTGCTGAGACCAAAAAACATGAAATATCCAATCAAACAGATGATCACTCCCAGAATCTGCATCAATCCCGGGCGTTCGGAAAAAATCAAGATTCCGCCGATAAGAGTCCATACCGGAGAAGTTGAACGGATCGGAGATGCGATAGTAACCGGCAGTTCCCGCATGCCGTAATAGACACATATCCAACTGGAGGAGATTATCACTGATTTGATAAGCACAAAAAAGTATTCCACAAAAGAACAGCGTAATGTGTTCAACAAATTACCACTGCACACAGCTCCTGCCATAAAAAACAGTGTTCCGGAAAGAACCGTAAAAAACAATGCCGGCATTACAGAATTATCTTTTACTGCATCTTTTTTGCAAATGTCATAGATACCCATGCACAATGCAGATACCACAACCGGCAGCCACCATCCGTTTATCATCATTTATTTACCCCCTGTTTATTAAAAATATTTTACTTCTGAAACTCTTAAACACTTACCGTTGATCAAAGTTTCAAGACCGACCGCTGTCTTGTTTTCCGGCAGTGATTCAGAAAAAATCTGACCGTTAAAAAATTCAAACGGTCGCGGATTACTCCCGTATACATTAATAACAAATTCAAAATTTCTGCCATTATCAAGATACTGCCTGGGCTGTGCCAGCGGAATAATACTGTTTTCCCTGACCAATATCGGCAGTTCCTGGTAATCGCCGCTGAATATTACCTCTTTCTCATAAATCTGCCCGGTGTAAAAATCATACCATTTACCGGAAGGCAATGGGATCGTCAGATCTTTTTCCCCATCAACCAGAGGGGCTGCAATCAGATCTTCCCCGGCAAACCATGCCCGATCAAATTTACGGAGTTCCGGATTTTCGGGATCTTCAGTCACCAGAGCCCGGAAGGGCGGAGTACCTTCCTGCTGATATCTGCCGAATGCCATAAATAAATACGGGACAAAACTCATCCGCATATTTACACATTCACGGGTGAGAGCAAGCAATTCATCTTCCTTTTCCGGCAAATGAAATACTCCCTGCCGGTTGAGTTCCTCATTCAATTGCTTCCATGGCGGATGGGGCATCGCCCAGATATTCATCAGAAATTGCGGTGAAAGGATCAAAGTCTGCAGCCTTCTCCGGTAATCATTTTCAGATGCGGCATGCCGCAACTCCGGAGTCCACAGCATGCCTCCGAAGCCGCAGCTGCATATCCCCCGGATAAAATCAACATGATCGTAAAGATCGCTGTATAAAACAAATGGTAACGGTGGAGCAAACAAATGAGAGTTACGGACATTGCCACAGGTAACAACTCCGGCTTTTTTCATGCTTTGCACAATTGTCTGCTGATATTTTATTCCCAGCATGGAGTGCATCTGTTCTCCATCAATACCCGACGGAAATCTGCTGAATTCCGGAAATGACCACGAGGTGAATTGATAGTCAGAATTGTCACATTCATCCAGTTTGAATGCATCAACACCCTTTCGTATCAGGTTGTCCACATGATAATTCTTAAAAATCTCCTGAGCCTCCGGAATGAACAGATCCGGCACGATACCGTCAAAAACCTGAAATTCCCCTGCATATTCTTTCATTGAATCGTATATTGGGCAACCTTCATCCAGGAAAAGATGTTCCCAGAGATTCACATGAAAACCTTGTTTGTGCAGTTCTGCAATCATTTCCTGCCAATGCGGAAATCTCTCATTGCTCCACTTCAATGAGCAGCTGTAGGCATGAGTCTGCCAACCGGGTTCCAACCCCAGCACATCACATGGGATCTGATTCTGCCGGAGTGTTTCAGCGGTTTTCAACGCGATTTTTTCATCAGCTTTGGTATAAATCCTGTAGTGCAGCCCCAGTCCCCATAATGGGATATTACAGCCGCCGCCGCAAAAAAGAACATAACGCCGCAGAGCTTCTTTAAGATTATTGCCGCAGAAAATGTAAATATCCACCCCCCGGGCCGCCGGAATGTCCATAAATAACGGTGCATGGATTGCTTCTCTGGCATATAATTTTTCTGCTTCATCTGACGGCAACGTTTTTTCCTCTGCCGTTTTTGCGGATTTGCCTGCAAGCGGGAGATTGCCTCCCATATAGACACTCATATACCGGGCCGTATCGATCATTACGCCATAGCCCCGGGTGGAAAAAAACAGCGGAGCCGGTGCATGACTGTCGCCCAGATCCTCCCGGGGATCACTGTTGACTCTCAATGTACGTTTTCTGCCGGTGGATGCAAGTGACTTCAACTGCAGACCGAATCCGTAAAACTCTTCATCTTCAGAACAAGGCAATTCAAGCCGGCATCCCCTGGCTGAAGTCGAAAATTTTATTTCTTCTGCCTTGAAGGGTAATCTTTGACACTCCGGCAGGGATAAGAAATTTTCCGTCAACACTCTTTGAGCGAAAACACGGCATGGGGTCACTGCTTCCGGATTGCCGAAAGTACACTTGGCAATTCCGGGTAAAATCCAACTGAATTTATCCATGATATCAAAACGTTATTTCCAAACCGTCATAAGCTGTTTCTATTTTATGCGGAGCAAATGCATTGACCAGATCGTTGTGCAGAGCATGGGCATTGTGGGAAAAGTGGGTGGCAAAAATCCCAGTATTTTCCGTTATACACCCCAATTCAGCCAGACGGTCACGGAAACGCAATGTTTCATTGAATCCGAGATGTCCACGCCGGAGGTCAGGGGATGCCAAGCCGCAGGTACACTCCAGTACCGCTGCGGATAATTTTATCCCTTTGAGCATATCCCATGAGTTTTCCGGCAAGTCCCCGGTATCGTGAGCGATCAGCAATATTTTGTTGTCACGTTTGATCAAATAGATCATTGCCCATGCTCCGGCAGCGTGATCAGCGGGGATTCCCATGATTTGCATATCTCCGGAACCGATCCACTCTCCGCCGTAAGTCCGCAGAGGATTTATTTTCAATGTTTCCAAATCTTCGCCCGTCACTTTCAATATGTGACGGAAGGTTTCTGGAGAAGAGATCATGTCAATAAAATTTTCTGTCTGACTGAAACCGTTGCCTTTGCGGAAAAGAAATTCCACCGGACTCAAGTGATCTTCGTGCAGATGAGTGATCAACACCCGTTTTATTTGTGTAAGATCGATCCCATAGGTCAATGATTGACTGAAAAAATCCGGACCGAAGTCAATGATTGTGTCATTGTCAAGCAGATAACCGGTCCGATGGCGAAAATCCTTCCCGCCAAGTTCGAATGCTTTGCGGCAATATTCACAACTGCACCACAACGCAGGGATCCCCTCGGCTGCGGCAGTTCCCAGAAAACGCAACTTCATCACTTGATTTCCTTTATTTATTTTCACTCACAATTGCTGCTGAAACCGGCGGCATTATGACCTTGCCGTCTGCCCAAACGACACCGTTGTAATTCCATAACACGTTTTCATCAGCAACCTGCAGAGACAGTACTTTTTCATCTTTGCACGGATTCAGAAAAATGATACAACTGTCTTTCCCGTTCTTCCGTCGATAGACCAGTGGAAAACTTCCTGCAGTTCCATGCAGGAACTCCAATCCGGCAGCCGGATGAAGTGCGGCATGGTTTTTCCGCAATCCGGTCAGCTTGCACACTTCCGTGTATACACGGTTTTTCCCCGCCAGAGCGTCAGATACCACCGGGGCATCATATGCAGTATCTGTCGGCAAATATAATTTTTCTGGTGCAGCCTTTGAAAATCCATGATTTACAGAGTTATCCCATTGCATCGGACTCCTTGAACCGCCGCGTGAACCGCTGCCTTCTGTGGAAAGCCCCGGCAGATAACGCATCCCGATCTCATCACCGTAATAAATAAATGGTATTCCGGGCATGGTCATTATCAATGCCATATTCACAACCATATTGTCCATTCCGAAATAATGACGCATCCGCCAGCGGTCATGATTACCTGAACAAAATGCCATATACCCCTTTTGATTTGTTTTTTGCAAATCATCCAGATAGACAGATAACCATTCCGGCAGACCGGAAGCCTCTTGATCTGCCATTATTACCGGATCAGAGGAATTTTCAAGAGAAAGCCAGTCATCGTTGCGGAAAAGTTTTCCGGAATTGGCAAAGTCAATATGAAAACCACAATCCAAAGCATACTGCGGTTCAAACCATTCTGATACCAGAATTGCTTCCGGATACTCTTTTTCAAACATATCCCGGACTTCCCGCCAGAACTCCCTGGTCCTTTTATACTCCGGATCCCGCTTGATCACGCAGCATGCCGTATCCACCCGGAATCCGTCGCAGCCGAAATCCAGCCAATACCGCATGATATTTTTCATCAGCTCCCGGTTTTTCCGGGGAATTTCACTGTCCCATGACATTTCCCAAGGGAAACGCACTTCGTTGTAACCGAAATTGAATGCCGGTTGAACGGCAAAGAAATTTGCTTTATAAGCTCCTTTGGATGACCATCCGGAAACATAGTAATCCCCGGGATCAGCCGGATCTCCGCGCCAGTAAAGCTGCGGACTCCAGATGAAAAGATCACTGTATCGGTTCTTTTCACTTTTGCACGATTCAACAAACCAGGGATGATCGATTGAGGTGTGCCCGATCACCAGATCCAAAATCACCTTGATTCCCCGTTGGTGACACTCCCGGCAGAAAAGTTTCGCATCTTCGTTGGTCCCGTAACGGGGATCAACTGAATAAAAGTCCGTTATATCGTAACCGCCATCTCTGAAACCGGAGGCGAACCAGGGATTGAGCCAAATCGCAGAAAAGCCGCTGTCCCTGATATAATCCAGCTTGGAAATTGCACCTTTTATATCACCGATCCCGTCACCGTTGGAATCACAAAAACTTGGCAAGTATATCTCATAAAAAACGGCATCATCCAGCCATTTCGGATTGTTTTTCATTTTTTATCAACGATCTCAATTTTCTGATTGCTGCCATTGACAACAATTTCTTTACTCATACCGCTTGCAAAAGTAAAAACGATCTTACCTTTGCCGGAAGCATTTGCCATGAATACTCCATTTTCCCACGAAATATCGTTTAATTCAACTCCGGCAGGGAGTTTTGCCTGCACAGGAATTTTCACCAGAGAAAAACAGTAATCCGGTTTAAGTTTGATGGAAAATACGGTGTTTTTACCATTGCTGATAAATTTTCCGCAGTTTTCCTGAACTTCTTTGCCGCGTTCATTAAATAAATGCAGTACACCCAATGAGTCATCATTCGGACGGAAAAATTCACCGCTTTGGATTGATAAAATACGTTCTTCCCCGATAAGAGTTCCATTGTAAATGGCGATCGGTGTGAATGGATACATCTTTGCGGTGATCGTCGGGCATGCCGCCTGATTATTGTAGTGGTAATAAAGAGCTCCATTACGCAGAGCATTGCGGATGTCGGCAGCATTATCTTCAGGAGTTGTGGCATAAACGCATTGGTCGCCAAGCTGGATGGGGGTATACAGATGACTGCCGTAAATCGCATCCTGACTGTAGGTTTCCTCAAAGCGCGGAACTTTGAATTTACGTGCAGAACGGCAGGACGGCGAACCATTTGCCACAAAAACCTTCCCCTTTTTATTGATCACATAATCCATTACCTTGAGAGAAAGTCCCAATTTCAGTAACGGCACATAACCGATTTTGCACCTGACTTGATTCCGTTCATCCAATTCCACAGAAACACCATCCCACATACTGTAAGTGATACGGGACGCGGTATGGGAAAATTCATCGTGATAAACTCCGTCAAGGTCAAATTCATCAAACAGCCGGACAAGATAATCAAAATTCTTTTTGCCGAAATAGTTATTTTCGGTCGGCACATAGAAGCGGTAAAGTGAAAGAGAAAGCTGTTTGCCATTTTTATCAGTCAGTTTGCAGTCAGCATATTTTGCCTCTTCCTCATCGACGGCGACAGACCATTGATTGTGGATATACATAAGACGCTTTACCTCCGGAGAATAAAATTTAGCCGCCCGGAGCGTTTTTTTGACAAAATTACGATATTCTGCCGTCTCCGCGATCACTTTCCTGCCGGAAGCATCGATCGCACGCAATTTTTCATCAAACATGCCCGGCCCCTGCAGAACACTCTGCCACCCCTTCCATTTGCCGCCCATACTCCGCCATACCGGAGGCCCGAAGGAATTAAAACCGGTCATCAAACCGGCATCGGCATGAAATTTGCGGAAACTCTCTTTATTCCACGAATTCAATGTGATCGCCAACGAAAGATGAAACCCGCCGTCAATGCGGAAATTGTTTTCCCAGTCACGCCGGACAACATTGACAAAATCAAAATAATTTGCCGTTCCCATCGGATAAACTGACCACTCCACCGTGCGGCTTTCTCCGGGAGATAATGCGAAGTGATCACTGCCGAAACCGGCACGTTTTTCCTTCACATATTTGATATTCTGCACCTGAAACACATCATCCTGTGCGAGAAATCCCAAGCCGTAATCTTCAGCAGGTGCACTGAAAAAGACACTGGGATTTTCACCTCCGTGACTTGCTGTTTTCCACGGATCAGGATCGCCGCCGAGATAGATCTGCGGAAATTCGTTTTCTCCGAGATCATACCGCAACCGGATACCGATTAAGGATTTTGAATTGCTTTTGAATGTATCGTAAATATCGATTCTGCCATTTCGTTTTACCACTTTTCTGAAAACTTCGTACTCCGGAGTTTTCAGATAATCACCATTCATTTTTGCCCACTTGCCGCCCGGCAGGGAAAATTTACTGATAATTGAATGTTTGCGGCCTTTCCATGAGATATTCAAATTATTATTGATCTGATAATCAGCGGGTTTGATTTCCCGGTAGATGAATACACTCTCATCCTGCGTTGTTGCAACCGGGATGGAACTGGCAATATCATCCTGACGGATCTGAAGATTGCGGAAACGCAATTCCGGAGGGAATCCCTGCTTCTGACCGATATAAAAATCATCCAGTTCCGAACCGAAACGGAGTCTGATTGAATTTTTTTCATTACGGGAAAGCAAATCGGTAATATCTATTTCAAACCGGTACGCTTCTTCGCAACGGGGTTTGAAACGGCTTTTGGCTGATTCAAAATCCGGTGAAAAGAGGGCGAAATACTTACCTCCGCGTACCAGATTGTGAGTCCCGAAATCCCTGTGTTCAAGCTGCAGTTTTTTATTGATGATCCGGCTGACTGCTCTTGTTGCCATCGGAGAGGCTTTTTTACCGTTTACCGTAAGCTGCCAGCAGGGATTCCATCCTCCGAGCCGGTTGAATTTCAAGCGGCATTCAAAGGAGAAAACCACTCTGTTATTTCCCCTTAAAGCCGGGATTTCCCAAGTTTTGCTCCGGCGGTTGAATAATCCCTGTTCGGCACTTTCATTGACGAATATTTCACCGGCTCCGGCAAGAAGTATGGTGAAAATTGTCAAAAAAACGCTATAGTACTTAATCATTTCCCCAAAAATCCCATTGTTGAACGATTACTTTTCCAGCAGTTTCAGTGTGGAATCAACCTCATCAGCAACTTTTTTCCACGCAACATCACCATTTGCTGCCAGTTGGTCATATTTCTTTTTCAGCCGCAGAAAATCTTCTTTCACACTTGAAATTTCTTCAATATAGCCGATTTCAGCCAAACGCTTCACCGCTTTGAGCTGATTGGCAGCGGGAATAAGATTTACACTTGAACGCTCCAATGTTGCCAGAAGCAGTTTATAAACCCGCACTTTATTACCGCCCTGAATCGCCATGCAAAGATGATAGTCATACCAGGATGGATTCTTTTCTGCAAAAGCAAGTGCTTCTGAAAGAAACTGACCTCGACAGTAAGCAAACTGTTTTTTAAGTATATGTTTGGCATTATCACGAGCGGCAGGAGAAGAAAATTCTTCATCGCAGATCTCATCAATTGCTTTGCACAGCTGATCGTAATTCATCTTTTCCTGACGGAAACGCAGCATCATCCGGCACAATGCTCTTTCATTGGGATTTTTGGCACTTTTCAAGGCTTCCGAATATTTTTCAGCAGAAGCATTCCACCCCGGAAAGGCAGCAAAACATATTGTCCCGATAAATAAGGAACATAATAATAATAAAATACTTTTCATCTTGATTTTTACCTGCAAAAAATGTAATTCAAATTATTCAGCTTTGCATGATTTGAAATTGTATTTTTCCGTACCATATGCCGCATCTTTGAACATCTCATTGCCTTGAGCCTCGGTCAATCCCTGCACATGTCCATCAGCGAAAAGAATATTTCCGGATTTATTATGACGTACCGATCTTTTGCCGCCGAAATCACCGCCAACGACAAACTTCTGATCGTTATTACCGGCTGCACTGACTACACTGTCAGCATACACCGGATGTACAGAACTGTCATTGATACTTCCCAACCGGACAGCTCCGGTCTTATTTGCACCATTGATCTCTGTTGTCTCAAAGAAAGGATCTGCACCGTAACTGCGATCATACCGGTCGGTCTGGTAAATACCGCCTTCAGCACCGGTCGGACACATCCAGATCGGTGAACTTCCGACGGTCGGAGTTTCAATATAACCGGCAGAAATGTAAAAAAGTGACCACTGCCAGGTTACTCCGTTGACACTGCGTGAAGTCGGAGGAATATAACCATCGGAATTATCGCTGTATTGAAATGCGATACTTCCCAGCTGCTTCAAATTACTTCTGCATTGAGCATCCATACCGCGCTGACGGGCAGAGTTGAGTGCAGGCAGCAGAATTGCCGCCAAAATAGCGATGATGGCGATAACGACCAACAGTTCGATGAGTGTGAAATGTTTTTTCATAACGGGATTCTCCTTTTTTGTTGGTTTGGGATTAATTACTTTGGGGCAATGCATTCATTACCCGGTAGTCTTCGATATACTGCAAAGTGCTTTTTACCTGACGCACTTTCCATTCCAGATGCCAGCGGTCACAGGCATACTCCATACTTCCTTCCCAGCCGATTCTGGAATCATTTTCCACAGCGGGAATGGTATTCAAGGCATTGTTGATTTCATCATTGGCGATTTTTTCCAACTGATCAAGATAAGTGTTGATTTCCTCCTTATTGTTGGCGTTGAGCAATTTTACATTGAGCATATACCATTCTTTGGTATGGATCACCGTGATAATTGAGTTGCGGAAAAATACTCCGAGACTGTGGAAACGCTCGGCAGCTTCAAATTTTTCCGGAAGAACCAGCGGCATTGCAGCTTCCAGAATTCTCAACCCCTCTTCCCACAATTCAAGCATTTTTGCCAATTCCGGCATGTCGGAACGGAAACGCAAAATACCGGGAGATTGATTGCGGTTTTCAAATGGCTGGTAAAAAGTTTCCACAATAACTCCACCGCGTTCAGCATGCGCAGAGGTCGGGAAAATAAATTCACGTGACCGCATGGTTCTGGTGATGTAGGGATGGAAAATAAACGGATAAGCCGGGCCGACCCGCCATGGACCATATTGATCTTCATTGGAAGTCGGACAATGCCCCATTGCATCGCTCCACAAACGCCATACTTTCATGATTTCAGGTGCGGCAGCCGTTCCGAAATCACGGATCGTCACCCTTTCCAGAATTTCCTGCGGCGAAAACTCCTGCGGTAAAGCATTGTTCCATTTGCTCAAGTCAGTGACAATGTTTGGGAACCAACCGTAATGGTGATTTTCATAATGGCAATCGACACCGAATCTATCCCGGGCATCATCCAAAACTTCCATCCGCCGCATCCAGCGGTAAGGTGCCGGGACATAGGGAGCTACTCCCAAATCCCAGGTGGCTCCGGCAAGGTTGGAGGTGACTCGAACCGGAATATTTCTTTCATGAGCCATTCTTATTTCAGTCTCAAAATACTGTCCGGGATCATCAGCAAAAATCGAATAATCCATTACTGAAAACTGCAAACCATCACGCTGAAATTCCTTAAAAATATCATAAGTGGTTTGCAGAGTAACATTTTTGGGGAAATTATCCAGAAACTCCTTGCGGTCTTCCGGTTTCAAATATCCCCAATTATAGGTATTTACAATAATTTCCGCCTCCGGCTTGACCCGGTGTACAGCATCCCGGATCTTTGCGATATAATCCGGATAATCCCTACAGGGAAAGAACCCCACACTCGGACGGTTTTCCTGAATTCCATCCACCTTGCTTTCACTCCACCGTTTTCCGGAAGAACGGGGATCTTTGCTGGGAAACTCCTGAGATTCGCCACAGAGAGTCAAGCCAATTGCATTCGGATAACGGCGGAACAATTCCCCGTATATCGAATCAAGAAATTCCTCAGCATCTGGATCATCCGGATGTTTGAAACTTGATTTGAGGTTGTAAAACATCACCGACAGACCATAGTCTGCCGCCCGGTCAATGATGTTGTTGATCCGGCGCGGACCTCCGGAGGACAATTCAAAATCCTTGAAGAAAAATTCGATCGTATCAAATCCGGCATGAGCAATGGCGCTGAGCTGCCAGTCAGGGTAATCATCTATTCCGGCCCCGGAATGAACACTGCGCATCCGGTATTTCGCATCGCGGGAAATATTTTTCTGCTTCAAAAAGGGAGCACGCCGCAAATTCATCAAATCTTCCAGATAGATTGCCGCCCGGAACACCTCTTTGTCTGAAACAGCTTTCACCAAAATGTGATCTGCTGCGACGGTAATTTGCTGCCGGCAGGAAATATCCGGATCGATACAAAATATGATTTTATGGGAAAGCTCTTTGGGTACGTCAAAAGAAATTGTCAAAGATAATCCAAGAGAAATCAGCAAATACTGTTGGAAATCCAACGCTGCAGTCCGGTAAACTCCGGAAAATTTTTCCGGAAAAACCAGTTGCCATTGTTCAGTGATCTCAATTTCATCCGATTCAGGAAGCTGTGTATTATCCCGCATTCCTGTTTGATGAATTTCTGCAAAGCGGCGGAGAAAATCGAAGTTTTTTTCTTTCCTCATCATGCTCGTCTTTCTCTATATTGTTGTTTATAATGAATTCCGTTGACACATTAATATAGCATAGCTGTTATTTAATTGAAATAGCCAGGAGGATACTATTTATTCATTCTACAATACGATTTATAAACCTTGCAGTCTCTTGCGGTTAGAGGAGGATAATATTTTCAAGTTCCACGCTTTGTAAAAACGTGATTTATATATCATCCTCCTCCGCTCTCCGCGATACCAGCGGGATCGGAAGTACAACAAATTTGAAAATACATCAGCTTCCGGAAATTTCAAACGGAAAATCTATATAGACTTTTGTCGCAAACCGGCGACGAGCAAGAAAGTGTGCTAGATTGCAACCTATATTGTTAACAAACAAATAACATCTTTAATAAACACACTGCTTTCATCAGTCAGGACGATGGTTCCGTCTGTGGCAGATATTTTTTTGACCTTGCCGGAAGCTTCAACAATTGCCCCTCCGGATTTGTGTTCATCCGGGACAAAATATTTGATGCGGACTTCCGGCTGTTCGGGGATATGATCAGCGATGTACGCCAAGCATTCATTGATCGCCCGTTGCTCCTGCTCGTCCAGTTCCGGACGGGCTTCTGTCAGACGGGCTGTTTCGGCAACAGCCTCATCGTAGCCGACCAAGGCCGCAAACGGGGCAAACTGAGCAGCCCGATCGTGCATAGACATCCGCTTACGAGTCGGGGAAACGTGGTGCGGCAA
>JAGBZM010000002.1 GCA_017628235.1 Lentisphaeria bacterium
AAAAGGACAGTCCAGCAGCCGTAACGGCCGCGACAGCAATCCGAAGTTCCTCGGTGTCAAAGCTTACAGCAGTGAATTTGTGACCGCCGGTTCCATCATCGTCCGTCAGCGCGGAACCCGTTTCCGTCCCGGCAACAATGTCGGTTGCGGACGTGACTTCACCCTCTTCGCTCTTTGCGACGGAACCGTTGAGTTCGTCCGTGAACAGCGCAAGGTCAATGTCATTCCCGCGCAGTAATTTGCGCCGGAAAGGACAAATTTTCTGACGATTTCCCCGGTTCGGTTGCGGATCCGGGGATTTTCGTTTAAATGGCATAAAGGAAAGCAAAGATGTTTGTTGACAAAACCGAAATAACGGTAAAAAGCGGTGACGGCGGCAATGGCTGCTGCAGTTTCCGGCGGGAAAAATTCATCCCCAAAGGCGGTCCGGACGGCGGCGACGGCGGCAATGGCGGTGATGTTGTCATCGAAAGCACCACCAGTGAACAGAATCTCAATTCTTTGGTATACCGCCGCCGTTACTGCGCTCCCAACGGCCCCGGCGGTCAGGGAGCAGACAAACATGGTAAAAATGCCGATGCCATTACAATAAAAGTTCCGGTCGGCACGGTCATCCGCGACCTGGCCACCGGAGAAATACTGGCGGATCTGGCCACGCCGGGAGACAAAGTTATTGTCGCCAAAGGCGGACGGGGCGGACGGGGCAATGCCCGTTTTGCCTCCAGCACCAACCGCGCCCCCCGGAAACGGGAACTCGGCTTCCCCGGTGAAGAAAAACAACTGGAACTGGAACTTAAACTTATCGCTGATGCCGGACTGGTCGGTTATCCCAACGCCGGAAAATCCACGCTGCTTACCCGGATTTCCGGAGCCAGACCCAAAGTTGCGGCCTATCCATTTACTACTCTGCACCCGGTCATTGGCGTGGTGGAATATCCGGACTACGCCCGCATCAATGTTGCTGACATTCCCGGATTGATCGACGGAGCCCACGCCAATGTCGGACTCGGCCATGAGTTTCTCCGCCACATTGAACGGACCAAAGTGCTTATTTTTGTACTGGATACTGCCGGAGTGGATGGACGGACCCCCTGGGACGATTATGCCAATCTGAAAAAAGAACTTGCTTTGTACAAAGAAGAGCTTGCTCAACGTCCGGCATTGATCGTTGCCAACAAAATGGATGTTGAAAGTGCCGGAAACAATCTCAGCCAATTGCTGACAGAACTGGGAGAAAATGCAGCTGTATTTCCTCTGGCTCCGGATAGCGACTGTACCGCACTGCTTGATGCCCTGCGTTCTCTGGTCAAGGCCAATTCCAATGAAGAAGAGGCTGCTCTGCGCCGGTTGTAATATTGTTCAAGCTCCCCCGCAAAAAATCAGGCTGTCATCCACTGCTCAGAGTTGTGAATGACAGCCTTTGTTTTATTGATTGTCAACGATTATTTCATATTGATATGCCAACAATATGTGCGCGTTTTCCCCCGCTGCCATTCCGTAGCGGATGATTAAAACTGGTTCCTTTCCGGCAGCCGTTATTGATTATCTTCCATTTTTTTGTAATATTGATACTTTTTAACGGCATTTCCGGCAGCCTGACCGAAAAAGTTCTCCGCATTTTCCGGGAAAGTCCGCTTCAAAGCAGCATATCTGGTCTCTCCGGCCAGAAACTCCGCGTATGATGCCGACGGCTCTTTGGAATCAAGTGTAAACGGTTTTTCCAGAGACGGATTGTAACGGTAGAGAGTCCAGTAACCGGCTTCCACTGCCCGTTTCATCTCCTCCTGCGCACATCCCATGCCGCACTTCAAACCATGCGAAAGACACGGCGTATAAGCGATTATCACCGACGGCCCGTTGAATTCTTCCGCTTCCCGGATCGCTTTCATCAGCTGATTGGGGTCAGCTCCCATCGCCACCTGAGCGACATAAACATTGCCGTAGGTCATAAAGATCGCTCCCAGATCCTTTTTCGGACTGGCTTTACCGCTGCTGGCAAATTGCGCCACAGCTCCGATGGGAGTGGCTTTGGAGGATTGTCCGCCGGTATTGCTGTACACTTCGGTATCAACGATCAGCACATTGATATTTTCGCCGCTGGCCACCACGTGATCCAAGCCGCCGAAACCGATATCATATGCCCAACCGTCACCGCCGAACATCCAGAAGGTCTTTTTCGCCAGCATATCCTGGTATTTAAGCACTTCTCCTGCCAGAGGCAAGTCCGATTTTTTCAAAACCGCAATCAGCTTATCCGCAGCGATCCGGGAATCTTCCACCCGGTCAAAAGCATCCATAAATTCCCGGGCAGCCTCCTGCATATCGGCCGGAATATCCATTGTCAACAGCCGGGCGACCAGCATTTTGGCTCTGGCCCGCTGCTGCTTTACCGAAAGTGCCATTCCCAGAGAGAATTCAGCATTGTTTTCAAACAGAGAATTGCTCCATGCCGGTCCTCTGCCCTGCCGGTTGGTCGTATACGGAATACCCGGCATCGGTGAACCCCACGCCTGCGAACAGCCGGTGGCGTTGGCCCAGTAAACATGATCTCCGAAAAGCTGGGTCAGCAATTTTGCATAAGGCGTTTCACCGCAACCGGCACACGCCGCAGAAAATTCCAACAGCGGCTGGCGGAATTGACTGCCTTTGACAGTCCATACATCAAAAACATCTCCCTTGTCGCTCAATTTCTGAGCATAATCCCACAACTCCCGCCTTTCACCGACCTGACGGTACGGTTTCATCTGCAATGCCTTATCTTTGGCCAAACAGGCATTCACACACGCTCCGCAACCGGTACAATCGGCAAAACTGGTCTGCAGTGAAAAGAATAACCCGGCCTTGCCGCGCACTTCCAATGTGTCAAAACCTTCCGGTCTGGCGGCATTTTCCGCTTCATTGAGCAGGTACGGACGGATCACCGCATGCGGACAAACCAGCGCACACCGGTTGCACTGAATACATTTGGCGGCATCCCACACCGGCACTTTCACGGCAATACCACGCTTTTCGTAGGCGGTCAATCCCATGTCAATCACCCCGTCTTCGTAGCCTTTGAAAGCACTTACCGGCAAATCATCACCTTTCTGGCGATTGATGGGATCAGCTATTCTGGTCACTACTTCCGGCCGGAAAGAACCGGCATCACCGGCGGTATCCGCAGCATCTTTCCAGTCTGCAGGGATTTCAAACCGCTTGAATGCCTTGCTGCCGGCATCGATCGCCGCATAATTTCTGGCCACGACCTCATCGCCTTTGGCAAAATATGTCCGTTTAGCCAGATCTTTCATATAGGCATCAGCTTCACTGCCGGGAATGATATTTACCAAGTGGAAAAACGCTGACTGCAGCACCAGATTATAGTGATTGCCCAAGCCCAGTTCCGCTGCGATGGAAACCGCATCAATCGTGTAAATTTTTGCTTCTTTGGCGGCTAATTCGCGCTTGGCGGCAGCCGGAATGAGCTTATTCAGTCCCTCAGCATCCAGCGAAGTATTCAACAACAGCGTACCACCGTGTTTCAACTCACCGGCAACATCATACTGCCGGATATAAGTTTCATTGTGACAACCGATGAAATCCGCCGACTTGACGTAGTACGATGAACGTATCGGAGCATCTCCGAAACGCAAATGGGATTTCGTCACGCCGAAAGACTTTTTGGCATCATATTCAAAATATGCCTGCGCGAATTTCGGAGTATGAGCATTGATGATCTCCACCGTACTTTTATTGGCTCCGACCGTACCATCTGATCCCAAGCCCCAGAATTTACAGCAAACCTGATGTTCATCATCCGGATAAAGCATTCCGGCAACCGGCAGCGAAAGATGAGTGATATCATCTTTGATACCGATGGTAAAATTGCCGTGAGGTTCATCTTTAAGCAAATGGTCATAAACCGCCCGGATCTGGGCCGGATCGACATCTTTGCTGGACAAACCGTACCGGCCGCCGATAACTTTGATCTGACGTCCGGTATTGGCAATGACCGTACACACATCCTGATACAGCGGTTCTCCGGCACTACCCATCTCCTTGCACCGGTCAAGTACCGCTATCTTACGGACTCCGGAGGGCAATGCCGCCAGAAAATGTTCCGCCGAAAACGGACGGAAAAGCCGCACCTGCAGGAAACCGCATTTGCGCCCCTGCTGATTGAGAAAATCAACCGTCTCCCGAACCGCACCGGATACCGAACCCATCGCAATAATGACCTCTTCCGCATCCGGCGCACCGTAGTAGTCAAAAAGATGATAACTTCTGCCGGTCAATGCCGAAATCTTATCCATGTAATCCTGCACTATCCCCGGCAGAGCATCATAAAAGCGGTTATTGGCTTCGCGGACCTGAAAGAATACATCGCCATTCTGCACCGTTGCCCGCAAACGCGGATGTTCCGGATTCAACGCCTGCGCCCGGAAAGCATCAAGCGCGTCATAATCAAGCAATGAAGCAAAATCTTCGTAATCAATCGCTTCTACCTTGCTCATCTCATGTGAAGTACGGAATCCGTCAAAAAAGTGCAGAAACGGTATGCGCCCTTTTACTGCCGCCAGATGGGCCACCGGAGCCAAATCCATGATCTCTTGGGAATTGGCGGTGGAAAGCATCGCAAATCCGGTCTGACGGCAATTCATCACATCCGAATGATCTCCGAAAATCGACAGCGCATGAGTTCCCACCGTACGGGAAGCCACATGCAGAACTCCCGGCAATCTTTCTCCGGCGATCCGGTGCATCACCGGAATCATCAGCAGCAGCCCCTGAGATGAGGTGAAAGTCGTGGACAATGCTCCGGTTTCCAGTGAACCGTGAATCGCTCCGGCAGCACCGGCTTCCGACTCCATCTCCACCAGTGTCACCGTCTGGCCGAATACATTTTTTCTGCCTTTGGCCGACCATGCATCGGTTTTGCCCGCCATCGGACTGGAAGGCGTAATCGGATAGATCGCCGCCACTTCAGTAAAAGCGTATGCCACATAGGCACACGCTTCATTTCCATCCATTGTAACAAATTGTCTTATCTTGCTCATTGACCGCTCCCATAAATATTTCAGTTCGCAACGATTCCATCGACCTGAGCGATATTCAGTCGTCTGGCAGCATCTTCCCGCATTTTGTACTTCAATATCTTGCCGGCGGCATTCTGCGGAAATGCCTCCACGAAGTCAATATAACGCGGCACTTTGTGCTTGGCCATATTCTGCCGGACATAATCCTGCAGCTCTCCGGCAGTCATACTTTCGCCCGGCTTCAGGATCACTGCCGCCAGGATCTCCTCGCCCAGCTGCTTATCCGGAATACCGATAACCTGCACATCTTCCACTTTCGGATGTGTGTAGATGAATTCCTCGATCTCTTTGGGGTAAATATTTTCGCCTCCCCGGATGATCATATCCTTTAACCGGCCGGTTATCTTGTAGTTGCCGTCCGGAGTACGCAACGCAAGGTCTCCGGTATGCAGCCAACCCTCACTGTCGATCGCCGCCGCCGTTTCACGGGGCATTTTATAATACCCTTTCATCACATGATAACCCCGGGTGACAAATTCACCGATCTCATTATCCGGCAAATCCTTACCGGTTTCCGGATCAACGATGCGGTTCTCGATCTCCGGCAGATCCCGTCCCACTGTTGCCACCCGATCCTCAATCGGATCACTGGTCGTAGACATCGTACATCCGGGCGATGCTTCGGTCTGACCGTAAACGATCGTTATCTCCGTCATGTGCATCTTGTCGATCACATCCTGCATCACCGAAATCGGACACGGTGAACCGGCCATGATCCCGGTTCGCATACAGGAGAAATCGGTTTTCGCAAAATCCGGATGACCAAGCAGAGCTATGAACATCGTCGGCACTCCGTGAAAACAGGTGATCTTTTCCTGATTGATGCAAGCCAATGCCGGTTTAGCCGAAAAATAGGGCAGCGGCAGCAGTGTCGCACCGTGTGTCATGCTGGCAGTCATCGCCAACACCATGCCGAAACAATGAAACATCGGTACTTCGATCATCATCCGGTCCGCAGTGGAAAGATCCATCCGGTCACCGATACATTTGCCGTTATTGACCACTCCGTAGTGGGTCAGCATCACCCCTTTGGGGAAGCCGGTGGTTCCGGAAGTATACTGCATATTGCAGACATCGTGGATATCCACTGCATCAGCTCTGCGCCGCAGCTCCTCTGCCGGAACACTTTTGGCCCGCTGCAAAGCCTCTTCCCAGCAAAGCGCACCTTTCTGACGGTACCCGACCGTGATCACGTTACGCAGAAACGGCAGCCGCCGGGCATGAAGCGGAGTTCCCGGACGGGTAGATTCAAGTTCCGGACAGAGCTGGCTGATAATTCCGGAATAATCAGAATCCCGCCAGCCTTTTTCCAAAATAAGCGTATGGGTATCAGACTGTTTCAATAAATATTCCGCTTCAGCGATCTTGTAGGCGGTATTCACCGTCACCAGCACCGCACCGATTTTGGTCGTCGCCCAGAAAGCGATATACCATTGCGGCAGATTGGTCATCCACACCGCTACATGACTGCCGGGTTTAACCCCCAGAGCGATCAGGGCCCGCGCGAATTGATCCACATCATCCCGGAATTCAGAATATGTCCGGGTATAATCCAGCGTAGTGTATTTAAAAGCCAGATGATCCGGAAACTCTTTGACCATCGTATCCAACACCTGAGAAAAGGTCTTTTCGATCAATGTTTCCTTCTTCCAGACATATTTACCGGTACGCGCGTTGTTGTCGTACAGCGGAGTCCGGGCCCGGGAGAGTTCATAACGGCTCATATAACTGATAAAATGCGGAAAAACGATGTCGATATCGCAGACTTCATCCCAAGCCGGATCCCATTCAACAGAAATGAAACCATCGTAATTGACCGACTGCAGCGCATTCATTATTGCCGCGATCGGTAATGATCCCTCTCCGACCAGCATCGGCTTATCCGCGCTCTCTGAATCTTTCATATGCACATGCCGCACATAAGCACCCAGATTGCGGATGGTCTCTCCCGGTTCTTCGCCATGCATCCGGAAAGGATAATGCAGATCCCACAATGCCGCCAGATGATCACTGATAAAGCTCTCAAAGAGTGAACGCAGCCCGGCAGTGTCAGCAAAATATCCCACTGTTTCGATCAACAGTGTCACGTTGGCTTTTTCCGCCTGCGGCAGGGCTTTTATCAGGAACTCCCTCACTGCGCCGGGAACATCCCCGTCAAGAGCAACGGTCTTGATCCGGACACAGGGGGCATGCAGCCGTTTGGCCGCATCCAGCACCATTACCAATTCTTCCAGTGCGGCTTCTCCGGCAGTAACAATATCGCTCACCAGGTCGATACAGGATATTTCCAGCCGTTTTTCCAGCAATCTCCGGTGCAGAGCAGTCAACTTTCCCGGTTCGGAAGTATCAAAAACAGCCCGCACATCGTGGATCTCGATACCCTGGAAGCGGTACTCACCGGCGATATCGATAAACTGATCAAAACTGAAATTATTCCAGCGGTTGGTTGAAAAGGAGAGTTTCATGGTCAATTATTCTCCTCGTAACAGATTTTATTGAGCGCATCGACATAAGCCCGGATCCCGGCACCGATAACATCAGTGGAAATACCTTTGCCCGAATAGAGCTTGCCGTTGGAACGGAGCCGGACAATACCGGAACCGACCGCTTCACGCCCTTCGGTGACAGCGGTGATCTGGAAATCATCCAGTTCAAAATGCCGCCCGACAATATTCTCAATGGACAGAAATGCCGCATCGATCGGCCCGTCACCCATGCTGAAACCCTGCACTTCTTCGCCGTTTTTCAGCAAAATCACATGCGCCATCGACGTAATGACATTGCCGCTGTTTATCACAAAACTTTTCAAAGTATAAGTCGGAGGCACCTGCATCGCCACCGTTGCAACGATCGCATCAAGATCTTTGGGACCGAGTTCCTTTTTGACCGAAATCCGCTGAAATTCCTGATAAACATTGGCCAGATCTTCGGCGGACAGCTCATAACCGAGCTTTTTCACCGCTTCCCCGATCGCTGCCATATCATCACTGCTGGAAAGTTTCCAATTCTCCTCATGCATCGCCATCGTTTTGCGCGCCGGAGAAGCAGCGGTATTTCTGCCGTTGATGATATCTTTGACCGCCGTGATGATCGTACCGCAGGCAGTCCGGTTCAAAGACGTGGATATGCCCAGAGCTTCACCTTTGGCACTCAACACATCCGCCAGAGCATCCAGCTGCAGTTTTCCGGGAATGCCGATGGCAGTTTTGACCTGCCGGACTCCCGCCCGGATACTGACAACGGCACATGCCGGAGCCATATGCAATTCATCGGAATTCTCCACTGACAACACCACTGAAGACAATTCCGGCACATCCCGGAGCAGATGATTGATGAATTCCGCCATCTCGCCGGGCAACATGACCCCGGCTGAATCACAAACAGTAACGATCTGCGCTCCGGAATCTATCGCCGTCCTGACCGCTGAAACCAGAAAATCATGTTCAGCTCTCGTCGCATCGGCAAATGAAACTTCCGTTTCGATCCCGGCGGCCCGGACTTTGGCGGTCGCTGAAGCGATCTCCTCCAGAACCGCCGCCGGCTTCCGGCGGCAGTGATACTCCATCTGCACCGCTGACACCGGAGCAATGATATTGATTCGCGGTTTGGCCGCCTTGCGGATCGCCTGACAGCTCAAGTCGATCAATTCCGCATCCAGAGGTACCGCACAACTTACCGTACATCTTTTGGCCAGCGGAGCAATCGTATGCAGAAAAAGCACATCGGATTTGCCATTAAGCAGCGGAGCCGTCTCGATAACATCGACACACAATCGGTCGAGCTGCTTGACGATCTCGATTTTTTCTTTGAAACCAAGCGTACAACCGGAGTATTCGCATACCCGCAGTGTCGCATCGGCCACAGCTGCTTTTTTCATCTTTGACAAACCTTTCTGAACTTGTTCCGGACGGAACTCTCCTCGTTCTTCCGCCCACATCATTAAAAACATTAGCCTCCTCAACAAAACTGAACGAGGATTATATAATATAAACTCAAAAAAAGTGCTTTGCAAGGTTGTCAATCAGCTCGTATATAATTTTTTCTTTGATTTTTTGCGATATATGCGTTCCGGAAATAAAAAACGGCATTACCGCCTGATCAAAGCAGACAACAATGCCGTTTTTCAATCATTTTTCAGTGCTTATTCTGCCACTTTTCCAGCATTCCGGCTGCGAATTTTCTGCCGCCCAGACCGAATGCCAGTGCGAATGCCACACTCAATGCTCCGAGAATCATGGCAAAAGCAGTTTCAACTATCACTTCGCCGGTATTAAGATTGCTCAACGCGATCGCCGCAGCGAAGACCAGCACAGCACTTTTGACCGCAAAAGTCAGCACTTTACCAAGTTTGTCCCGGCATATTCCGGCGGCAAAATCTGCCAATACCGCGCCGGCAAGCAGAATGATCACGCTCAAAATCAGATTTCCTCCGAAGACTGCGAACCGGTGGATTACTGCTGCAATGGAATCCAGATAGAGCAATTCACATGCACCGAGAATACCGAGAACTATCACACACAATCCGGCGATTTTTCCGGTAACTGAAGAAAGTTTGAATTCCGCAAAGCGTTCATTGTCCACCCCGGCATGCTGCATCAGCTTATCCATTCCAGCGTGCTGTGCC
>JAGBZM010000024.1 GCA_017628235.1 Lentisphaeria bacterium
GAGATAACATATAGTAGTAGTACGCCGGCTGTTTTTCATCATCCGCAGCGTACTGATTTGCTTGAAATCTGTCACTTTCTGTTAAAATTTTACTGTTCGGCTTTCCGGTTCCACTGCTCTGCAATAAGTCACCGTACATTATGAACGATCTGAAAACACAGAAAACGGTCCGGTACAATACTGCACGATCCGGTATCAATAATGTACTGATTTGTTTATTAAGCATTAAAAATTAGCAATTAAGCTTGACTTTTTCCATCTCCGGGTGTATATTTATAAAACGTAGAAGTGAGGTTGTCCGGTAATGAGCTTCCGGCAGCTTTAAAGTGTAAAAACAAAAAAATAAAAGGAGTTGGTGCAAATGATCAAGGTTGGCATCAATGGTTTTGGAAGAATCGGTCGTATGGTCTTCCGCGCAGCAGTTGAAAACTTCAGCAATGACATCGAGATCGTCGGTATCAACGACTTGCTCGAGCCGGATTACCTGGCTTACATGCTGAAATATGACTCAGTTCATGGTATTTTCAATCATGACATCAAAGTTGAGGGCAGCAGCCTGATCGTTGATGGCAAAAAGATCCGTCTGACCGCTGAAATGGATCCGGCCAATCTGAAATGGGACGAAGTCGGTGCCGATATCGTCGTCGAATCCACCGGTCTCTTCCTCGAAGATGCCAAAGCCCGCAAACACATCGAAGCCGGTGCCAAAAAAGTCATCATGTCTGCTCCTTCCAAAGATGCCACTCCGATGTTCGTCTATGGCGTCAACGATAAGACCTATGCCGGTCAGGATATCATCTCCAATGCTTCCTGCACCACCAACTGCCTGGCTCCGATCAGCAAAGTTCTGAATGACAAATTCGGTATCAAACGCGGCCTGATGACCACCATCCACGCTGCCACCGCCACTCAGAAAACTGTTGACGGTCCCTCCAAGAAAGATTGGCGCGGCGGTCGCGGAATCCTCGAAAACATGATTCCGTCCAGCACCGGTGCTGCCAAAGCTGTCGGTAAAGTTCTCCCCGAACTCAACGGCAAACTTACCGGTATGTCCGTCCGCGTTCCGACCAGCGACGTTTCTTTCGTCGACCTGACCTGCGAATTGAATACCGAATGCACCTATGAGGAAATCTGCGCGGCAATGAAAGAAGCCAGCGAAGGCGAACTCAAAGGTATCCTCGGCTACACCGACGAAGCTGTGGTTTCCACCGACTTCCGCGATGATGCCCGTACCTCCATTTTCGATGCCAAAGCCGGTATCCAGCTTGACAAAACCTTTGTCAAAGTCTGCTCCTGGTATGACAACGAATGGGGTTACAGCAACAAAGTTCTGGAAATGGCCCGCGTCATTGCCAAGTAATTTGGTTGTCTGAAATCAGACTTTAAAGGGCGGGTTTTTCCCGCCCTTTTTTATCTCAGGCCGGGTTGACAGTTTCCGGCTGATATGAATAATCTAAATCAATCAGGTGAAAAAAATGGACAAAAAGACACTCAAGGATATCGATCTCAAAGGTAAAAGAGTAGTTATGCGTGTTGACTTCAACGTGCCGGTCAAAGAGGGAGTTATCAAAGATGACACCCGTATCAAAGGTGCGCTTCCGTCGATCAACTACGTTCTGGACAATGGCGGCAGTCTGGTGCTGATGAGCCACATGGGCCGTCCGGATGAAAAGGGTATCACCGGCGATACCACCATGAAGATCGTGGCTGAATATTTGAGCAAGCTTCTGGGTAAAGAGGTCAAATTTGCCGAAGATTGCGGTGCCGCTGATGCTGCCGCAGCTGCTTTGAAACCCGGTGAGATCCTGATGCTGGAAAATACCCGTTACCACAAAGAAGAACAGGCAAAATTGAAGCAGAAAGACGGCCAGAGCGATGAAGAATTCAAGGCCGCTAAAGCTGCGCTCAAAGAAGAACAGAAAAAACTTGCCGAAAAACTCGCTTCCTACGGCGATGTTTACTGCAACGATGCTTTCGGTACTGCCCACCGCGCTCATGCTTCAACAGCAGTTATCACCAAATATATGAATGGTCCCTGCGTGGCCGGATTCCTGATGGAAAAAGAGATCGCCTATCTGGGCAGCGCAGTGGAAAATCCGGTCCGCCCGTTTGTTGCTATCCTCGGTGGAGCAAAAGTTTCCGATAAATTGGCAGTAGTGCGTAATCTTTTGAGCAAAGTTGATACTTTGATCATCGGCGGCGGTATGGCTTATACCTTCCTGGCTGCTCAGGGCCATAAAATCGGTAACTCTCTCTGCGAAGCCGACCAGATGGATTATGCCCGCGAAATGATCGCCGAAGCGGAAAAACGCGGTGTCAAACTCCTGCTGCCGGTTGACAGCATCGAAGCCGATAAATTCGATCCGGAAGCCAATACCAAAGTTGTCGGTATGGATATCGATGATAACTGGATGGGTCTGGATATCGGTCCGGAAACTGTCAAACTTTATGCGGATGCAATCAAAAGTGCCAAAACAGTTGTCTGGAACGGACCGATGGGATGCTTTGAAATGGAGAAATTCAACAAAGGTACTTTCGGTGTCTGCGATGCAGTCGCAGAAGTCAAAGCCAATGGCGGAATTTCCATCATCGGTGGCGGTGACAGTGTATCCGCTGTTAAAAAATCCGGCCTGGCTGATAAAATGAGCCATATTTCCACCGGTGGCGGTGCTTCTCTGGAATTTCTTGAAGGTAAAGAACTTCCGGGTGTAGCTGCCCTGAATTGATCTGTTTTCTGCAAAAAACAGTAAATAAAAAAAACGTCGGAAATTTGTTTTTCCGGCGTTTTTTTTGTCTTTTTAAAACTTTTGCTATCTGGCGGCAAACGTGCCGCTACGATGTCGGATACAAATACGCAAAATAATCAATTTTTTTCAAACAGATACTTGAAATATGTAATTAATGGAGTTATTATATAATATATTATACATATAACACAAAATCAGATCGATCTGTTACGGTCGGATTTTCTACAATAACCAACCAAAAGCATAGGGGGAAGTGTGAGATGAAAAAAGTCATGATTTTGATGGCGGCGATAATTTTTGCTGCCGGCGGATGCACAACATTGTGTCAGGAAAAATGCGGTAAAATCGGAAATGAAAATCAGCTTAAAATCGGTTGGGCATCAACGGATATTTCCACTGATGAACCGGTTCTTCTTTCCGGTCAGATGTATATACGCATTTCGCAGGGAGTATTGGATCCCATTACTGCGACAGCCTTGTGGATCGACAACGGCAAAGACAGTGTCTGTTTTGTTTCTCTGGATATGATCAGCGGCGGCAAGGGAATTCTTGATGGAGTTTCCGCCCTGCTTAAAGAACGCAATCCGGAGATTCCGCTGAATAAAATAATCATCGGTGCCACTCACACCCATGCTGCACCGGAAATAACGGAAGCAACCACTGCAGTCAGTATTGACAAACACAACTGTGATCCGCTGAAAGTTCCTACTTCCATTAAATTTACGGAAAATTCCAAATACCGCAAATTTCTTTTTGAAAAACTTGCCGGAATCATCAGTGAGGCTTATAAAAACCGTAAAGCCGGCGGTATTGCCTACGGTTACGGTGATGCTCAGATCGGTTACAACCGCCGGGCAGTCTACAAGGATGATTTTTCCAAAAGAAAGGGAGTGGCAAATGATTCCATGCACGGAATACACGGCCACGCGGTGCTTTACGGCAATACGGATGATGATATGTTTGCCAGTCTTGAAGGTGCCGCCGACCCGACAGTGAACTTCCTTTTTACCTTTGATCAAAACCGCAAACTTACCGGAGCGATCATCAACAGTTCCTGTCCTTCGCAGAATACTTCCAATAAAAATCATATTTCCGCTGATTATTGGCACGATATCAGAAAGATGATCCGCGCCGAATACGGCAATATCTACATTCTGCCCCAGTGTGGAGCTGCCGGCGATGTTGCCCCCTGGCAAATGCTCAACAACAAAGCCAAACACCGCCGCAACATGCTCAAATACGGCAGAACCAAACAGATGTATATGAATGAATTGCAGCGTATCCAGGCTGCGGAAAAGATGTTTGCCGCTTTCAATGAAGTCTATCCCTGGGCCAAAAATGAGATCATCACTGCCGCCGAAATCCGTCATGAGGTGAAAAATCTTGAACTGCCGGTACGCGATCTGACTGAAGCAGATTACAATGATGCAGTATCCGGATTGAAAAAACTTGAAAATGTTCCGTTTGTGAAAGAAGGAAATAATCCGGCAGCAGCTCTGCTTACCAACTCCCTTCTGGTCACCTCCCGCCGCCGGTATGTAAATATCATCAACCGCTGGAATATGCAGCAGAAAAATGAACCTTTCAAAACCCAGATCCATGTACTTTGCATTGGCGATATCGCTTTTGCTTCCAATATTTTTGAACTTTATCAGGATTATCAGGTCCGCATCCAGGGCAGAAGTCCGTTTATGCAGACTTTTATTATCCAGCTTGCTTCCCATGAAGGTTCCCATACCGGCGGTTATCTGGCGACCAAACGTTCAGTTGACAACAAAGGCTACGGTTCAGACCGTTTCAGTAACACGGTTGACTGGAAAGGCGGCGAAATAATCGTCGAAGAAACCGTGAAAACGCTGAAAAAATTCTGGAATGAACGCTATTCAGACACCTTTCCCGCCCGGAAAACTGCCGGAATCACCCTTGACGGCGCGCTTGATGAAGAGGAGTGGAAAAAAGCCGCAGAAGTGAATTCATTTATCGCCGCCACCGGTTACAAACCGACCGCTGTGACCACTGCCAAAGTGATGTACGATGACAAATTTGTTTATGTCGGTATCAAAGCATCCACCGCACATATCAAAGGCCAATACACTTACCGCGAAAATATCAAATATCATGACGGCCCGGTCTGGAAAGATGATTCCTGCGAAGTCATGCTCGGCAAATATTCCACCGGAGATGATCCGGTCTACAATCACTACGTTATCAATACTGCCGGTGTCCTTTATGACGGTCAGGCCGGCGGCGGTAAAGGATACAGCAGCAAACTTGATTCAGAAATAAAGTACCGGATCAAAAAATATCCCGGATATTATACAATGGAGATGATGATCCCGGCCTCTGATTTCGGGCAGGAAACTTTTGCCGCCAATGATGTTTTCAAAATCAATATGCTGCGGTCATGTCACAATCTGGAAGTCGAAACATCTACCATTGACGGAGCTAAACCGCACAGCTATAAAAATTTCCGTCTGTTGAAATTCGCCGGGGACAAGTAATTGCATTAAAACAGATGGTTGCAGCTCTCCGTTGTCGGGTTTTGAATGGTTGCGGTTTGTTGTGTATGACCTCTTTTTTGCCAGGGGGCGGCAAAAGCCCCCTGCATCCCGGCAGCGGAGTGTATGGAGTAATCCCATTTTGCAGACGCAAAAATGAACAAAACACAAAGAAAACTCTGTTGTGATGCAAATCAACATTTGCCAGAGCAACAGAGTGCTTTTTACGGGATCACTGACGCTTTTTGCAACAAGGCAAAAAAAATGGCAGACCTGTAAGGATTCGACGGAGGGCGCAGCCCGATGAGCCTGAGCGCAGCGAAGGCAACCTCTCGCAAGTGAGTAATCCCATTTTTGCAGACGCAAAAATGAACAAAGCAAAAAAACTCTGTTGTGATGCAAATCAACATTTGCCAGAGCAACAGAGTGCTTTTTGCGGGATTACTGATGCTTTTTGCAACAAGGCAAAAAAAATGGCAGACCTGTAAGGATTCGAACCTCAACAAAGTGAACCAGAATCACTTGTGCTACCGTTACACCACAGGTCTGCGTTGTGTATATAATATAGCGTTTCTTTTTACAATTTTCAAATTAATAATAAAAAGTTTTGCAAAAAATCTCTGTAATAGTTAAATTTCACTGCATTCTACCGGTATATGCATCGGTTGCGGCGGAATCAGTTTTTGCGGAAAAGAATTTTTCCATACCGCGAGTTCCGGCTGAATACAATCTGCTGTGTCCTTTGGTCATTTGAACGATCCACATGCGGAGCTGTTGTTTTTGATGGTGTACCATGCAGCTGGTTCCCCATGCGCCGCCGTGACCGAAAGAACCGTCTTTATTGACGGCCAATCCGAGGGAGTAACCACCCAGATGGGGTGGTCTGGTGGAGGTGGCCAGCAGATCTTTCACGGTTTGTGCTTTCAATATTCTCACGCCGTTATCGCCGACACCGTAATTCATAAGCATTTTATAGAACTTGAGTTGATCGTTGGCGGTGGTCCACAAACCTGCTCCGGCGGACGGATGGACAGTGGGGCCGTTATGCGGCAGGGGCATAGCGGGATGGAATTCGCGTAACTGGGCCGGTTTTCCCGGGTCGGCCTGATAAAGTTTTATAATATTTTTCAGTTGTTCATCGGTTGGGTTGAAAGTGGTATTATTCATTTCAAGCGGGTCGAGAACTCTTTCTTTGAGGAAGCTGTCCCATTTTTTGCCGGTGACGACTTCGACGATTGCCGCACCGATATCGATACCGGTATTGGAATAACGCACAGCGGTACCCGGTTCAAAGGAGAGAATCAAACCGGCAGCTTCTGAAGCGGTATCCTGCAGCGAGAGTGACGGCCATCCTTTTTTTGCTTTGGTGGGTATTTCAAACGGGAGACCGCCGGTATGGTTCATAACCATTCTTACAGTGAGGGTATTTTTGGCGGGCCGGATGGTAACTTGTCCCTTTTCATCTTTGACTGCGACCTTCATATTTTTGAATTGCGGAAGATATTTGGCGACCGGGTCATCGAGAGAAATACGGTTTTCTTCAACGAGGATGGCGATGGTCACGCCGCAGAAGCCTTTGGTTTGCGAACACTGCATGAACATTTGATCGGTGGAGATGGGGATTTTATTTTCCACATCGGCAAATCCGACACAGGCGGTTTCCTGAATGCCTTTATGGTAAAGTATGCTGATTGCGCCGGGATATTCTCCGGAGTCGATCAAAGGTTTTATTTCATCGCGGACAAAGGTGGTTCGGCTTTTCTGTATCCTGGGGGTGGCGGCACATCCGGCGCACAGCAGAGCTGCAGCGGCGACAGATATAAATTTGCGGATCATCATAATTTTTTATTCCTTTATGAATCAGTTGTAAAAATTCATGTAACGGCTGAGCCGTAACGGGTAAAATTTATCACCGGTTGAATCAAACCGGTAAATCACAACTTATACTTTGAAGTTGCAGATTATCTGAATAAAATATATCACACGGATTACGATTTGTCAACTGTATGATGAATATCTGCATGAGGACGGGAAAAACTTTTGTAACAAATGAGACAATAACAATTATTTTTATTGTAAAAAAAAATTCCGGCATTATATTAAGGGTGGTACGTTGAAATCGATAATCATCACGAGGTATTGATATGGCAAAAAATCTTACGATCAGACATCTGGAGGCCAAACGTGTGACTCCGGCGGATGGCAAAAATTATTTTTTCGGCTATTTTGACAAGAATCACTGGGATTCCGGACAGCAGCGTCTGCTGGTACACCGGGCGGATTTTACCGGCCGTCAGGTACGTTTCGGTGATATTGCGGAAGTCGGGATACTGGAAAACGGTCAATTCACCAAAATCGGTGAAACCCGTGCCTGGTGCTGGCAGCAGGGAGCGATGCTGCAGTGGTTCGATGATGACCATGTGATCTACAATGATTTTGAAAACAACGGTTTTATTTCCCGGATCGTGGATTTGAAAACCGGTGCAGAGAGAAAACTCTGCCGGGCGATCTACTGCCTGTCGCCGGATCGGAAATATGCCTTGAGTCTGGATTTTGCCCGGTTGGACCGGGAACGTCCCGGATACGGTTATCCCGGTGTCTGGACGGAGATTCTCGAACACGGCTGGCCGGATAATGATGGAATATGGCTGGTGGATATTGAGAAAAACAGTGCGGAATTGGTCATTTCCATCGGGCAGATCGTCCGGGATTTCAACCGCGAAGGCATGGATCAGTCTACGAGCTGGTTCAATCACATACTGATTTCTCCGGACAGCAAACGTTTCGGCTTTTTCCACCGCTGGCGTAAATTCGGTCCCTGGGGTCCGGGGGTGCGTTCGCACGTTACACATATGTTCACTGCCAATCTGGACGGCAGCGATATTTATCCTTTGAATCTGGAAGATATGAGTAGTCACTACGCCTGGATCAGCCCGACTCAGATCATCAACTATTCCAACCGTTTCAAAGACGGCTGGCAGTACCATCTTTTCACTGACAAAAGCAGCAAGGTGGAGACTTTGGGCGAGAAGTATTTTGATGATGACGGCCACTGTACGTTTTCTCCGGATCACAAATGGATGTTGACAGACAGTTATCCGGACCCGGTCGACAGCTGCCGCGCTCTTTATCTTTATAATATTGAAAAAGATATCGCCTATGAGATCGGCAGATTTTATGCTGATCCCTCTTATGACGGTCCGGCGCGGTGCGATCTGCATCCGAGTTTTTCTGCGGACGGCAAAACTATCTGTTTCGATTCCATCCACGAGGGATTCCGGGGGGTCTACAATGTGGATCTGAGAGAATTTCTTGCTGCTGAAGGCAACTGATTTTTTGAGGTTAAGAATGATGAAAAAGAGGGCGTTGCTGATACTGGCTGACGGTTTTGAAGAGATCGAAGCTCTGGGTACAGCGGATATTCTCCGGCGTCTGGGGGTTGAGGTGATCCTTGCCGGAGTGCATGCCGGGAGCATTACCGGGGCGCATGGTATGTCGGTGCTGCCGGATGAATTGCTGAGCATGGCAGACGGCGTGGACTTTGATGCCGTGATCCTGCCCGGCGGGATGCCCGGGGCGGCCAATTTGGATGCAGATGTGACGTTGGATAAACTTCTGCGGCAGGCAGAAGCTTCCGGCAAGGTGATCGCGGCGATCTGTGCGGCTCCGTATATTCTGGCCAAACGCGGTCTGCTGGATGGAAAAGTATTTACGATGTATCCCGGTTTTGAATCGGAACTCGGCGGTTTGCGCTACACGGACAATCCGGCTGAAGTCAGCGGCAATATTGTCACCGGCAAAGGGCCGGGAGCAGTTTTTGCTTTTGCCGGGGCATTGGCCGGTAAACTGGGATTATCTGTTGAGTGTGAAGAACTTTACCGGGGGATGTTTATAGATAAATGAGCTGTTTTGAAGTTATCAGAAGCTGCGGTCGGGCGCGGCGCGGGGTATTGCACACCCGGCGCGGAGATATTCAGACTCCGATATTCATGCCGGTTGGTACGCGGGGCAGTGTCAAAGCGGTCAGTCCGGCGGAATTGGATGAATTGGGCGCACAGATCATTCTGGGCAACACTTATCACCTGTTTCTGCGGCCGGGGTTGGAAACGATCAATCTGGCCGGAGGATTGCATAAATTCATTGCTTATGACAAGCCGATCCTGACCGATTCCGGTGGTTTTCAGGTTTTCAGTCTGGCCAATTTGCGGAAAATAACTCCTGACGGTGTGAAGTTTGCTTCGCATATCGACGGTTCGCGGTTTTTTCTCGGTCCGGTGGAATCCATGCTGATCCAGCGGACACTGGATTCGGATATCGTCATGGCTTTTGATGAATGCACCCCCTATCCGGCAACTTACGAACAGGCTTTGAAATCTCTGGAAATAACCTCCCGCTGGGAAAGAATGTCCCGGGAACAGCCGTTGAATGACGGGCAGCTGCGTTTCGGTATCGTGCAGGGTTCGACCTTTGATGATCTGCGTAAGCGTTCAGCGAAAAGCATCGTGGATATCGGGTTTGACGGCTATGCCATCGGCGGGGTATCTGTCGGGGAATCGGAAGCCGAGATGATGCAGGCGGTGGATGCCGCCGCCCCGGAACTGCCGGAGAATGCTCCGCGTTACCTGATGGGCGTGGGAACGCCGCGTCAGATCGTGGAAAGTGTGGCGCGCGGCGTGGATATGTTTGATTGTGTACTGCCGACCCGGCTGGGACGGCACGGCGGAGCGTATGTCGGCAACGGTCAGACCATTTCGCTGAAAGCGGCGAAGTTTGCCCATGATTTCACTCCGATCGAAGAAAACTGCCGCTGTTATGCCTGCCGTAATTTTACCAAAGCATATATCCGGCACCTGCTGAATGTCGGGGAAATTCTCGGTATGCGGCTGCTGACTCTGCACAATCTGCATTACTATCTCAATCTGGCTTCCCGTATCCGTACCGCGCTGGAAAACGGCACCTTTGAGAGCTTGCGGGAAGAATTTGCATGAGAAAGGTTTGTAAAAGCATACAGTGCATGATATATTATATAAATTTTACAGATTAAACTGACGGTGAAAAAATCATGATTCCGGCGAAACCCCCTGTTGGCAATTACCGTTTCCGGATGATCGGCGGCGGCTTGCAGCTGCAGATCACCCGGGCAGAAGATCTCTCCAATGTGCTTGATTTGGATGAAGCGCACTGGGCGATGACCGGTATTGCTGTGGATGCATTGCGTATGGACCGCCGTTTTCTGGATTTTGTTGACAGTGACCATGACGGCAAGATCCGGACGGATGAGGTAAAGGAGGCGGTCAGATTTGTTTTGCAGAACTTCCGTGATCTCAGCGGGGTTACATCTAAAAGGCCGCTTTTGAGTGCATCGGCGATCAATCCGGCAGCACCCGGCGGGGCGGCTCTGATAAGTTGTGCCGAATTGCTGCTGACCAATCTCGAAAGGCCGCTTGACGGCACTTTGAGTGCCGCAGATATCAGCGATGCCGGCAGTGTTACCGGTTTTGCCCGCCGTAATGGCGACGGGATCATCAGCAATGAAAGCGGTTTGCCGCCGGAAACAGCCGGGTTGATCGGAATTATAATTGCTTCCGGCCGCAAAAGTGTTGATCGTTCGGGAAGTGACGGGGTGAGTCTGGCCGATGTGGAAAGTTTCCAGGCGGCTCTTGCGCGGCGTCTGGCTCTGTTTGATGCGGCCAAAAATGATCCGGGGATCATGGTTTACGGTGAAGACAGCGGGGCGTTGTACCGGCTTTTCAGCGAATGCGAAACGCTTATAGACAGTTATTTTCTCAATTCGGCAGCCGGGGTGTTTCTGCAGTCTGATCCGGGACGTCCGGAGAAAAAGGAGTTCAGTGCCGATCTGATGGACAGCTGTCAGGTGCGGGAAGTGCTGACTCAGGCCGCAGCGGCAGTGCCGGGAAATCCGGAGGAGCTGGACTTTGCCGGACCGTTGAATCCGTTGTACGCTGACAAACTGCAGCAGTTGAGCAATTCTCCGGCTCTTGCGCCATTCATGACCGGCCGGGTTTTGCGTAAAAGCAGCTGGCTGGCGGCTAAAGCGGCTCTTGCCCCCTTCGGCAAATGGCAGGCGGAAATGAGTGTGGCAGATGGATTGGAAGCATTCAGTGAAGCGGATTTACGCAGTGCATCGGCCGGGCCTTTCGACAAATTGAAAGAGTTGATCGCTTCAGATTTGAGTCTTGCTCCGGTGATCGGAGCCGGGGAAACTCTGCTGAAAATGGTGCTTTGCCAGCAGTATATTATCGAATTTCTCAATAACTTCGTCTCGCTGCCGGATCTTTTCAACGGCCACCATCCCTCCAGTTTGCAGATGGGCAAATTGATCATGGATGGCCGCCACTTCACTCTGACGGTAAAAGTTAAAAATCTTGCTGAACACAAACGGATCATCAAAAGCAGTAATATTTGTGTGATCTATGTGGATATTTCCCGGCAGAACGGGGCGAAAAAAGAGGAACAACTGCTGGCGGCAGCCGTGACCGGCGGTACGATGAGATCGCTGTTCGCCGGTAAACGGGGAATATTTTTTGACACGGACAATGTGATTTACGATGCGGTGATCCGGGATATTGTGGAACAACCGGTATCCATAGGAGAAGCATTCAAAGCACCGTTTTACAATTTTGCTGACTTTTTGAGCAAGCAGACGGAAAAGATATTCAATTCACGCAATGCGGCGATGCAGAAAAATCTGACCGCAGAATTGAATAAGTCCCAACTTGCTTCAGTGCCGAAAGTTCCTGCTCCCGGTGCGGCGGCACCGGTCAATCCGGCAGCTCCCGGCACCGGCAGCAATATGTCCATGATGCTGATGACCGGCGGTATCGGGGTGGCGGCTCTGGGCAGTTCAGTGGCATTCATTGCCAAATCGCTGCAGAACGTTTCTTTATCGACCGTATTGGCGGTGCTGGCCGGTATCATAGTTATTTTCGGCGGTCCGTCAGTGATCATTGCTTTGTGCAAAATTTTCCGGCGTAACCTTTCGCGTTTTCTGGAAAGCTGCGGTTGTGCGGTCAACCGTCCCATGCGGATGTCGCGTAAAATGGGAGCGATATTTACTTTCACTCCTCACCGGCCGAAAGGTGAAATTTCCCTGCTGGACCCGGCTGAAGCGATTTGCCGTCCGGTAGTAAGAAAGTTTTCCCGGAAACGGGTGCTGACCGCAATTCTGATCCTGCTGATCGGAGCTTTGTGCGGGATCGGATTTGCCTGGGCGCATATCCATTATCTGAAAAAATATACTGCTGTTCCGGAGAAGACCGAAGCAAAAGCGGAGGTGAAAACTGCAAGTGCAGCGGAAATAAAAGCGGAAACCGGGACCGGCAGAAGTGCTGCAGTGCCGGCGGCACCGGTCACTGCTCCGGCAGCGGCAGGCGCGGAAAAAATTACGGAAAAAAAGTAAATAATTGGCGGTGGCGGCAGGATTCAGCCGGGGTACCGCCGGTAAACTTACAATAAACCTGAATATAAGGAGAAATTAAAATGCAGGTTCCATTGCTTGACCTCCGGGCGCAGTATGCGCCGCTGAAAGAAGAAATTTTGAATGTTGTCGCAGAAATCTGTGACTCCCAGCGTTTCATTCTCGGCGATAAAGTCGAGACTCTGGAAAAAGAGTTGGCTGCGTACTGCCAGTCCGGTGCTGCGGTGGGTGTTTCCAGCGGTTCGGATGCTCTGCTGATTGCGCTGATGGCGGAAAAGATCAAACCCGGCGATGAAGTAATCACTTCGCCATTCACCTTTTTTGCCACAGTCGGAGCGATCGTCCGCGCCGGAGCGAAGCCGGTTTTTGCCGATATCGATCCCAAAACTTTCAATATTGATCCGGCCAAGATCGCGGAAAAGATCACTCCGAAAACCCGGGCCATCATTCCGGTACACCTTTTCGGTCAGGCTGCCGACATGGACCCGATCGTGGCTCTGGCCAAAGAACACAATCTTTTCATTATTGAAGATGCCTGCCAGGCGATCGGTGCTGAATATAAAGGCAAACGGGTCGGTTCTTTTGCCGAATACGGTGCTTTCAGCTTCTTCCCGAGCAAAAACCTCGGCTGTTTCGGTGACGGCGGTGCGGTTTCCTGTGACACTGCCGAACGCGCACAGCTGTTGAAAATCTACCGTAATCACGGTCAGAGCAAGACCTACATCCACGAATATGTCGGCGGCAACTTCCGTATCGACGCTCTGCAGTCAGCGATCCTGTCGATCAAACTGCGTTCTCTGGATTCCTGGTCAGAAGGGCGGCAGAAAAATGCTGCGATCTACCGTGAATTGTTCGCTGCTTCCGGCATCGGTGACAAAGTGGTGCTGCCGCAGCTGGCCGATTACAGCGTGCGCCATATCTACAACCAGTTCTGTGTGCTGGTCAAAGACGGCAAACGCGATGCACTCAAACAGCATTTGCTGGATTCCGGAGTCGGCTGCGCGGTCTACTATCCGTTGTCGCTGCATCTGCAGGAGTGCTTCAAAGAGCTGGGCGGCAAACCCGGAGATTATCCGGAGAGCGAAAAAGCCAGCGGCGAAATTCTTGCGCTGCCGGTTTTCGGTGAATTGAGTGCCGATCAGCTGGCGTATGTGGTGGATACCATCGCCAAATTCTACAAGTAATTTTCCAAACGGCAAAACGGTTGGTCAGCAGCCGTTTTGCCGTTTTCTTTTCCGGGGGCGGTGTTTCAGTCGTGTGGCAGTTGTTTTCCGGAAGATTTTGAGACGATAACAATGAAAAAATTGCATTTCACCGGTATCGGCGGTGCCGGAATGGCTCCGTTGGCGGCACTGTCACTGGCGGGAAACTGCCGGGTAAGCGGTTCGGACAGCACTTACAATGACAAGTGCCGCAAGTTAGCTGCTGCCGGGGCGCAGATCAGTGCCGGACATGCGGCGGAGAATGTGCCTTCAGATGCGGATATGCTGATCTATTCCAGCGCGGTGAAGTTTGATAATTGCGAAAGAGTCCGGGCGCGTGAACTTCATATCCGGGAGTTGCGGCGTGGGGAATTTCTGGCGGAATTTGCTTCCGGTTACCGCCGGTGTATTTCAGTGACCGGCACACACGGTAAAAGTTCCATAACTTCAGCTCTGGTATCCATTTTGCGGCAGTGCGGCAAAGATCCCGGTTTTATGATTGGGGCGGAGGTGAAAGATATGCCCGCTTACAGCGGCGGGGACGGTGATATTTTTGTTACTGAAGCAGATGAATCCGACGGAACCCACAAACTGCTGCACAATTTTCTGGCGGTAGTACCGAATATCGAGGATGATCACGAGTGGACTCTGGGCGGCCGGGAGGTACTGGAAAACAATTTCCGTCAGGTGGCGGCCAACTCCCGGAAGATCGTTTATTATGCCTCCGGGAAGTGTGATGAATTATTCAGCGGCCATCCGGATGCGGTGCGCCTGCCGGAAATTCCGGAAAAATTCGGTAAATTGCGGGGTTTTCAGGCGGCCAATGCATTTATCGCATTTCAGGCGGCGGTGATTCTCGGATGTGACCCAGGTCAGGCGGCAGCGGCGGCGGAAAATTATCCGCAGGTGGCCCGGCGGATGAATACGGTCAAAACCACAGCCGGATTCAGCGTTGTCGAAGATTACGCCCACCATCCGACCGAGGTGAAAGCGGCGATCGGCCTGCTGCGGCACAACTGGCCCGGAACCCATTTGCGCGTGGTGTTCCAACCCCACCGGTTCGCCCGGCTGGAGAAATATTTTGATGAATTTGCCGAAGTGCTGAAAAGTGCGGACAGTGCTTATATCGCCCCGGTGTTTGCCGCATGGAGCGAAACCGGAAAAGTTGATTCCCGGATGCTGGCGGCGGCAGTGGACAATGCGGTTGCCCTGACCGGTACTCCGGAACAGTGGGCGGAAACGATCAAAGCCGGTCTGCCGGAAAACAGTGTGATCGCGGTACTTGGAGCCGGTGATATCGACGTTCTGCTGCCGCTGCTGTAAATCAGCCGATACCGGGCAGCTGCACCGGAACCTTCCTGCCCTGTCTGATGCTCTCCACCACTGCGCAGCCGGTCAATACCGCCTGCATTCCGTCATAGATAGTCGGCAGATCAGCCGGACGCTCCGGCGAGAAAAAGGCGGTAATGATCTGATCGTCCGCCCCGCCGTGTGAACCGCTGACTTTGGGAATGGCGATATTCTCTACCCCTCCCCGGAACCGGAAGAGTTTCAGAGAGTTGTCCATAATCAATTCATCGCCGTGTACGCTGTTTATCTCTCCGGCTTTACGGTAATAAACCTTTCGCATTTCCAGCCGTCCGGTTTCTCCCTCGACGGTAATGATCTCCCCCTCATATTGGGTGTGGGCGCAGAGGGAGTAGGTGCCGAGAACGCCGTTGGCGAAGCGGATGGCCGCTGTGAAGTTGTCTTCGATATCGATATCCGGGGAATAGATACACATATCCGGAGTGTAAATTTCGGATTGGAACATCTTTTTATCATACTCAAAAAATTCCGGACACTCATTTTTATGAGCGCAGGAGTGGCAGTTGACACCCTCGAATTTGTGCGGCACTTTTGCACCGTAACGGGAGAGAGTTCCGTCAGCGGTAACTTCCAGAGCATAGGAGTCCAGAAGATAATTCAGCCGGTCAAAATGGTGGGAACTTTTATGAAGTTCCAGACCGTTGGAGTATTTCCGGCGGGAGTTCCAGCGGCGGAAGTAGCTGGTACCGTGTTCACGGTCGAGCATATCGGTGTATTCCACACGGAGAATTTTACCGATTGCGCCGCCGGAAACCAGACGTTTCATCTCCTGAAAGGCCGGATAGTACCGGGCATTATGGCTGGTGGCGGCAAAAACTTCCGGATTGCGCTTGACGGCAGCATCGATCTGACGGCACTGCTCATGAGAGATGCACAGAGGTTTTTCCACGATGCAGGAGATTTTACGGTCAAGACACTGAATGACATAGTCGGCATGGGTGGAATCAACAGTGGTTATCAATACGATCTCCGGCTTCACTTCCTGACAGAAACGGTCAAAGTCGGTAAAACAGGGAACCTGCAGATCGTGAACTTCACAAAATCCTTTCATTTTTCCCGGGTCACAATCCATAATACCGGCAATACGGTGGGTTGAAGCAAATTTTTCTTTAAGTATTTTTACGAATGCCCCCACCCGGGTACTGGCTCCAATCAAACCGATATCAGACATATTGCACCTCTGTGATTTTGTAATTGTAACTCTTTTATAAATATACTTGTTACTATCTGTTGCTATTTGTTACTATACACCGTGCGCGGCGATTTGTCAAGCAGTTCCTGTGGTTTTTCGGATTTTTTTACCGGCGGAGGCGGCGGATTTTGCACCGGCGGTCCTGTTTACCGGATCGGCTTGTAAAAGAAAAGATTTGATGCTATATTATAAATTATAGTTGTTTCATTTTTGTTGCAAATTTTTACCGTCCGGTTTCGCAGTACTGTGTCGCGACAGACCGCTGCCGGATGTATCGAACCATTATTATGTCATAGATTATGATCGAATTCAAGAAAGACTTAATTTACGAACAGCTCAAGCGGGAAATACTCGGTCAGACCCTGTTTCCCGGTATGAGACTGCCGAATGAGAAGATCCTTGCCAGACGGCTGAATGTCGGTCAGGTCACTTTACGCAGTGCGCTTGCCCGTCTGGAAGCTGAAAAACTGGTGCAGCGGGTTCGCGGCAAGGGAACTTTTGTCAGTGAAAGTACCGATCGCCGCACCTTTCTGCTGATATTGCCGGATGGTGCGGAAACTCTGGAAACTCCCAGCCGTTATATTGCCGAAGGATTGGCGCAGGCGGCGGAAAAGAATTCCGTAACTCTTGAGAGATGTCCGGTCAGTCTGCTGATGAGTTTCTCCGGGGCCGAATGCCGCGAGATGATCGCCCGCAACAGCATATCCGGAGTGGTTCTGGAAACCGGTCACGCCCGGATCGATCCCCGGGTCATCGACCGGATCAGAAGTTTTCAGCTGCCGACAGTGATCCCGCACGGTTTGCCGCAGGATTCCGGACGCAGCGGTTTTCTGGTTTTGAGGACTGATGAACGCAGTGCTTTTGCCGATGGTTTCCGTCTGCTGCGCGATTACGGTCACCGGCGGGTGGCATTTCTGCGCTTGTTTCTGCCGCAGGAAGAGTTGGAGAGCATACGCGGTTTTTCCGAAGCTGAACTGCCGGAATTTTACCGGGAAAACGGCTTGGAACCTGATCCGGAACTGCTGGTTACGATCAATAATTCAATGGAGGATATTTCCCATACGGTGCGCCGGTGGATGAGTATGGAAAATCCGCCCAGTGCGGTCATCTGCCACAGTGACCGGATCGCCATGAAAGTATGTCTCATACTTAAAGAATTAAAGGTCAAACTGCCGGATGAATTGTCGATCATGGGCTATTGCAATTATCCGGGCAGCCAGTTGATGATCCCGGCTCTTTCCACCGTCGATATCAAACTTAAACAGTGCGGTGAAATGGCTCTCGAACAGCTCTTGAACAGCAGAAAATGGTTTACTCCCGGCGTGGTTCCGGAGGAGATCTTTACCCCGTATGAACTTATCCGGCGGGAAAGTATCGCGTTTTTCAACGGAAAATAAGATAAAAATATCAATATAAAATGTTGATAAAAAACGAGCTATTTTTTCGTTTTCAGCTAAAAAAATTTGCTAAAAGTTGCAAATTAATCTTGAAAAATATTTTTTTCTGTGCTATATTTTCAATTCGGGTGTATTACAGATATTCAAAACTCTTGAACGAAAGGTGAAGATGTCAATGAGTGAAAAAGAGTTCCCGGTGGAAGTCGCTGAAATGGCGGCAAAAGTTGATTATCCAGTGGTAAAAATTGCCGGTACGGTATCAGAAACCGTATGGCAGATCGCTTCCGGCAGCGTATTTATGAATGATGCAGTCATTGCCAAACTGCTTGCACTTGCCAATTCAAACGGCGGCAAAGTCACTTCCTATTCCAGCAACATCGTCAATGCTGATGCGGCGGCTGAAGATTTTCTCAACAAAAGTGTCTGCACGCTGACCATCAATATCAGCAATGCAGCTGCGCAGGCCGATCTGGCCGGAGAAGTTGCTGAGATCATTATTTCCGGCGGCGATGACTTTTTCACCGTTTACGGCGGATTTTCCACTGCCTGTGCCAACGTGCTGAATGCGGCGGCCCAATTTATTCACAGTCAGCTCTCCTTTATTGACCGCAATGCCTATACGCTCGGTGAGATCCGTCGTTTCATGGGTCTTTATCCGGAAATTCTGCACCAGCTGATGGATAAATTCCTCGTCGGTGACCGCGATGTGGCGGAGGTCAATGCCCGGATTGCCAAAATCAACAGCGGCATTGCCGACAAGGATGTGAAAGTTAAGACCGTCCTTTCTTCGGCGGCTGAATTTTTCCGCTGCATCATCCGCAGCAACTATGCTCTGGCCGACAAGACGGCTCTGGCTTTCAAACTTGATCCTTCGTTCATGAGCTTTTTCGGCAATTTGAGTGAAAAATATGTACAGGCCTTCCCCCCGGAACGTCCTTTCGGCGTATTCTTCTTTTACCGGGACAAGATTAATGGTTTCCAGATCCGTTTTGCGCCGATCGCGCGTGGCGGCTGGCGTACCGTTGTTCCCAAACCCGGCAACAGCGCGCTGGATAAATTCGATGCTTACGATCAGGCGCACTGCGAACTTTTCCGCGAAAACTTCGTGTTGGCCAACACCCAGCACAAGAAAAACAAAGATATCTACGAGGGCGGTTCCAAGATGGTCACCATTCTTGAAAACCTTGACGGAGCCGACTTCAAAAAGACCTTGTGGGCGGCCCAGCGGGCGATCTTTGAAGCATTCCTCGCTCTGCTGCTGCAGGACAGCAGCGATATCATTGAGATCGGACCGGATGAAAACATGTTCGATGAGATGATCACTCACATGGGTGAACGCGGTGAAGCTGCCGGTTACGTTCTCAAATCCGGTATCATCTCCGGTAAAGAGGATACCGGTATCAACCACAAACACTACGGTGTGACCAGTTTCGGTGTCTATCAGTACTTCATCCGGACGCTCAAACATCTGGGCATCAAACCGGAAACTGATGATTATTCGGTCATTCTTTCCGGCGGTCCTTTCGGTGATGTGGCCGGTAATATGATGAAACTGCTCAACGGCCGCAATGCAGACGGTTCCTACAAACTGGCCAATCTCCGGATCATCGCCATCACTGACGGTCCGGCAGCGGTCTACGATCCGGAGGGTATCAACCGCGAAGAGATCAGCCGGCTGATCCACACTGCGGCTTTGGACGGCTTCGATCCGGCGAAACTTACCGGCGAGGGAGCCTTCATGATCTGGAGCAGTGCTGACAGCAGCGGTATGCACCGCATGGTGACGGTCGAAAACGGTAAATCTGTGGATAAACTTATCAGTCACAACGAATTCATGCAGCTTTTCGGCAACAACATTTTCCGCGAAGCCACTGTTTTCGTTCCCGGCGGCGGCAGACCGCAGACCATTCACGACGGCAACTGGAACAATTTTGCCCCCAACGGCAAACCGATCATCAAAGCGATCGTGGAAGGTGCCAACAGCTTTACCACTCCGTCGGCCCGGTTGAAATTGCAGGCTGCCGGTATTGTCAACGTGCTGGATTCTTCGGCCAACAAATGCGGTGTGATCACCTCCAGTTATGAGATCCTCAGCGGTATTCTATTGGAGAAAGATGAATTTATCGCCAATAAAGAAGCTCTCGTTGCCGATCTGATGGACAGACTGGCAGCTTGCGCCAACAAGGAAGCCGAATGGCTCTATCAGGAATTCAACGCCCGCAAAGATGCGCCGATGACTGACCTGAGCAACGAACTCGGCAACCGGGTCAATGAGTTGAAAGCCAAACTTTTCGATCTTTTCACCGAAAAACCGGAATTGCTGGCTGACCAGTTGATCTTTGACCACCTGCTGCCGATTTTCCGTACCAAATTCGCTGACCGGATCGGACGGATCCCGGAACTTTACCGTAAGGCGATCGGTGCGGCCGAAGCAGCCGGACGGATCATCTACACTCCGGAAGATCCGGCAGTGGCCAGTATCATCGAAGCTCTGGCGTAAAATATATCAGTCGCGAAAAGCGGTAAAATCACTTCCGGGGAACTTGATATTTCCCGGAAGTGTGTTATATTAACAGCGGACAGGGGTGCAGGTTTTCGACCTGAGTCCCTGAAATTATCAAAAATAAGGAGATAAAAAAATGGCTGCTACTGTTAATCAGGAAACTTGTGTCGGCTGCGGTGCCTGCGTCGACAGCTGCCCGGTCAGCGCGATCAAAATTGAAAACGACAAAGCTGTTGTCGGTGATGACTGCATCGAGTGCGGTGCTTGCGTCGGCAGCTGCCCGACCGAAGCCATTTCTCTGTAATTTTACAGAAAATGGAAAGCAAAAAGCTGATTGGAAGAATATCTTCCGGTCGGCTTTTTTGTTTTTTTTCAGCCGCTGTATTCCTTTTTTTCTATACCGGTTATTTTTTCCGTGACCTGTGGTTCGATGAAGTTCTGACCTTGCAGTTTGCGGTGCTGCCGTCGGTCGGGGAGATCTACCGGAACTACACGATCCCCAATAATCAGATTGTCCACACCTTTTTTATCCACTGGCTGCTGAATTTGGGAATATCTCCGGAAATGATGCGCCTGTTTCCGCTGATTTGCGGTGGGACGATGCTTTTCATACTCTGGAAAAAGTTTGCCCGTGAACTGGGTTCGCTGCCGCTTTTGACTGCTTGCACCGCCTTGGTGATTTCTCCACCGTTTTTATTGTATGCCAGTGCTTTGCGCGGTTATATGCTGGCGGCACTGTGGGTGGTATGTGCCGGTGTCTGCGGCAGAAGTTACGCTCTCGGCGGCCGGAAACGTTATCTTGGCGGCTGGTTCATTTTTGTTTTGCTGAGTGTCGGAGTGATGCCGTCGGCTCTGGCCGGGGTCGCGGCGGCCGGATTGTATATTGCTCCGTACTGCGGGAAGAAGTTCTGGAAAAATCCCCGGCTGTATCTTTTGGCTCTGGCGGTACCGGCAGCATTTGTCTGTTTTTACGGGCCGATCTCAGATAAACTTTTGAAAGCGTTTGCATTGCAGGAGGGATGGCGCAATGGTGCCGGTGCGGTGGCGGCAACGGCGGCGGCGGTGGCGGTGACTTTTTTCGTTCCGCTGGCCTCCGGAATATTTTTTCACCGGCCGGTTTGGCGCAATTTTCCCCGGACACTGATCTGGCTGCTGCCGCTGGGAGGGTGGCTGCTGCCGGTTTCGCCGTTTCCGAGGGTATGGTTTGTGCTGTTTCCGTTTTTCACCTTGCTGTCAGCCGGATTTTTGCGCCGCCTGCCGGAAAAATATTTGCGCGTGACCGCAGTGGCGGCACTGTTCTGGGGAAGCGTTTGCTGCCTGGAATTTTCCCGCCGGCTGCTTTCACCGGCGGTATCTGCCGGGGGGCAGGATGATTTTTACGCACCGCGTTTTGTTTCAGAAAGATTCCGGCCATCGGTCACGGCGGCAGAAATCAACCGCAGATTTCCGTTTGATTACCCGGTGTTTGTCTCTTTTGCCGCTGATCCGCCGGGTTTCCGGTACTACCGGATGTCGGTGATCATGGATATCCCGCCGGGGCGGATCCAAAGTTTGCCGCCCGGTACGGTAACGGTGCTGGCAGCGGAGGAGGAACCGGGGCGGTGGGAAAGTCACTTGCAGTGTAAATTAGTGGAAATTTACCGCAACGGACTGCATCGGGTATATATCGTCCGGTAAACTGAGAAAGTATGAAAATGATCAAAAAGAGTATTTTTTTTCTGCCGCTGCTGCTGACCGGCGGCTGTATCTGGTTTCAAACTGACCCGGCGGCGGAAGAGGCAGCGGCCATTTACTGCCGGGATAAGAAGGTTCCGACTCTGATGACCCTGCATCTGGCGTTGAAAACAGTTCCGCCATCGGGCCATCCGGCGCTCCGGGTGGAATTTGCCCGGCTGGCGGCGGCCAGAAGCGGGGACCGGAATGCGCCGGAGAAGCTTCTGCAGCAGGAGGAGAGCCGCTTGAAATTGAATGCCATGCTGGGGTACTGGCCGCAGGATATTATCGGTTATGTGACGACCGGAGTGCTGGATGAAACACTTCCGGAATTGCCGCCGGCAGAAGATATGGAAAAAGCCGCGCTGATCTGCCGCCGGGATCTCCCCGCAACGGAATTGCTCCGGGATCTCCGTCTGGCCTACAACCGGGCGGTTTGCGCCGCCAACCGCGCGGCAGTTTCACCCGGGCCGGAAGAGAAAAAAGAGTGTCTGATCGCGTACGTACTGCTGGCTGAAACTGCCGGGATACCGTATGGGGAATTGACTTCACTGTCCGGTTATGTAAAACGCTTTGACCGGGCGGCCAAACGGCTGAAAATGGTCAAAAGTGGCCAAACCGGTGAATTTTAATCAAAAAAGCCATCTTTTTTCCCGGAAATAATTTGCTTTTTTGCAAAGCGGTGGTATCTTATAGAATGCTATGTGGCAATATCTACATCAAATGAGGTTTGAGAATGGGTAACTTGAAAAAGAAACGGCGTAAAAAGATCGCCAAACACAAACGTAAAAAGCAGCTTAAACTGCTTCGGCACAAAAACAAGTAACTGTTGCCCGTACCGCCCGGAAAAACTCCGGCGCGGCGGGGATGCCGTTGCCATTCAGCGGCGGCCAGACTGTTGCGACGTCCGTTTCCGGCATTTTTGCAGGGGGCGGACGTTTGTGTTGTTACGGGGGTTTCCGGTTGCCGGATGATTTAATTGAGTTTGGTCGTTTGAAACATATAAGGGGAAAAGATGGGATTCAGAAGTAAAAATTTACCGAATATATTGACTGTCAGCCGGATTTTTGCGGTGCTGATCTTTGTGGCGATCGCTTCGGTGGCACATTTTGATATTATCGGCAGTGAAAGTTGGATTTTCGGTTTGCGTATCAGTGCGGTGGTGCTGGCAATGCTGGCCGGCCTGACCGATCTGCTGGATGGTTATCTGGCGCGTAAATACAACTGGGTAAGTGACTTCGGGGCATTGATGGACCCGCTGGCGGATAAGATTTTTGTTACCGGTACGATGCTGATGGCGGTGGAATACCGGATCATTCCGGCGTGGATAGCCATAGCAGTTCTTTTCCGGGAATTCATGGTCACCGGTTTGCGGACGCTGGCGGCGAAAAAGCAGATCGTCATTTCGGCCGACCGGTGGGGAAAATTGAAAACGGCTTTGCAGATGACCATGCTGGGCATCGCCGGTATTGCCTGGGCGATCGACGGCGGCACGAACTATTTGCGTACCGAATCGTGGTTCGGTCTCCGTATCTGGTACATCTGGATGATCTTTATGACCGGGATCGTGCTGATCACGATATTTTCCGGCTTGGGATACTTTATCCGTTACCGCAAACTTTTCATGGATGAAGAACAATAATCGTTTACTGTATGGGGGCAAAGGTATCTATGAACGGGAAAAACAGTCAGGGATTCAAAGGGAAACGCTTTGTTATCTGGATGCTGGCATTGGTGCTGGGGGCGGTGCTGGGGACGCTTGGTATTGCCTGGCTGAATAATTTTTTCAACTTTGTGGCGACGGTTTATACCCGGTTGTTTCAGTTTGTGGCGGTGCCGACGATCGCGCTGGCGGTCACTACGACTCTGGCGATGCTGGGAGCGCAAAAGGATACCGGCCGGATTTTTCTGCATACGATCATTTATACTCTTTTGACCACTCTGGCTGCTTCGGTCACCGGGGTGTTGTTGTACAAGCTGATTTCTCCGGGTAATCTGCCGGTGGAATTGATCAGTCAGGGACAGGCGGAAGTGCCGGCCAATCTGGGCAGTGTGTCGTATTACGACCACATATTGCAGGTGGTACCGAACAACATTCTCTCTCCCATATCCTCCGGAAATGTTTTGAGTGTGCTGCTGGTGGCGGCGGCGGTCGGTCTGGCTCTGGCGGCGTTGAAAGATTCGGAGAATATCCGGATACTGACCAAAGGCATCATCGGGCTGCAGGAACTTTTGTTTGCTCTGATCAAGGCTCTGGTTTGGGCGTTGCCGTTGGGGATCGTGGCGTTTGCCGCCCAGTTATCGGCGCAGGTTTCCGCCGGAGTGATTGTCGGTTCGCTGGGCAAGTATGTGGCGGTGGTGCTGGGGGGCAATCTTCTGCAGTTTTTCCTGATTCTGCCGCTGTTTCTGCTGGCCAGCCGGATCAACCCGTTTAAGGTATTCAAAGGGATGCTGCCGGCGGTATTGATGGCGTTGTTTACCAAGAGTTCGGCGGCGACGCTGCCGGTGACGGTCGCTTCGGCGGAGAACAATTTGCGTGCCAAACCGGAAGTGGCGCGTTTCATTCTGCCGATCTGCTGTACGATCAATATGAATGGCTGTGCGGCATTCATTCTGGTGACTTCGCTCTTTGTCATGCAGAATGGGGCAATGGTTTTGACCTGGCCGGTCATACTTTTGTGGATATTGATTTCGGTAGTTTCTGCTATCGGCAATGCCGGAGTGCCGATGGGTTGTTATTTTCTGACTCTGTCGCTGATGTCCGGGATCGGGGCTCCGATCGGGATACTGGGGATAATTCTGCCGATCTATACGATAATCGACATGATAGAAACGGCGGTCAATGTCTGGTCGGATTCCTGCGTCTGCGCGATCGTGGATAAAAAACTTGCCAAATAAAAAATATTTAACAGATAAATATTAAAAATGCCTGATATAAAAGATGTCGATACGTCAGAATGGGGAACTTTCAAGGATAGTTTAAAAGCCCCGGTTCATCGCTGGTTTACTTATCCTGCCGGTTTTTCATACAAAGCTGCTGAATACAGTTTCAACAAAGCTGGACTATCCGGGGATTCAACAGTTTATGACCCTTTTATGGGGAGCGGGACTACCAATCTTGCGGCTAAAACAATGGGAATAAATTCCCTGGGCGTAGAAGCACATCCATTTGTTTTTCCAATTGCCCGGTGTAAAATGAATTGGTCAATCGATGAAACAGCGACCAGACAGCATCTTAAAAACTTACAAGATTTAACAGAACAAGACCAAATATCATCAGCTTGCAAAGAAGAAATTGTATCACGGGAATTTCCGGAATTAGTGGTAAAATGTTTTCTACCGGAAACATTATATGAATTAATGATTATAAGAAATTATATCCGGAAAATTTCAGATGATAATATACGTCTTTTTTTAAATACTGCATTGATATGTTCCTTGCGTATTGTTTCTATTGCGGCGACAGGATGGCCTTATATTGCCCCCAAAAAAATTAAAATCACGTCTTATTCCAAAAAAGGGTTGAATTCATATCTTGAGTTCGTAGATAAGATGTTTGATGATTTATCAGTTGTAAACTTTATATATGGCGGAACACGGTCTGAACACAGGATCTTTCAGGCAGATTGCCGTGATACAACTGATATTATCACAAATGAAAGTGTTGATCATATTTTTACTTCACCGCCATACCTGAATAATTTCGATTATGCCGACCGCACCCGCCTGGAAATGTACTTCATGGGAGATGCAAAAAACTGGAAAGATATATGTCAGAAAGTCCGCACCCAACTGATAACCAGCGCGACAACGCAAATAAACCGGGGCGATGACAAATATCAATTCACCCATGAATTCGCCAATACCAATCCTGAAGAATACGAATTCCTGAAAAATGTTGTAAATCAACTGTCAGAATTACGCCTGCACAAAGGCGGTAAAAAAAGTTATGACTTGCTTGTCATAGGATATTTCAACGATTTATATCAGGTGCTTAAAGATAATTATCGTGTCTTAAAAACAGGTGGTCGGGCAGAATATATTTTAGGAGATTCTGCTCCTTATGGAGTACATATACCTACCGATGAAATAATCGGTAAAATCGGTTGCAATATAGGATTTTCAAATTGCCGGATAGAGTTGTTAAGAACTCGCGGTGACAAGTGGAAAGACAATCCGCAAAGGCATAACGTCCATCTCCGGGAAACAATTGTTTCTTTGACAAAATAAAGGGAATTTCTATGACGGGAAAAGTAACAAATGGCGGCAGTGCTATAGGCGAAGCTATCGGTCATTACATGGAATCAGTAATACAAAAATATATCACTCAATATATTGATAACTATAATTGCCATTTATTATCCCAAACCGGACATAATCCTATCACCGGAAAAGAAAGTAAAAAATTATTGCTATATGATTCATTTGGAAATGATTATAATATAGATGGTATTATTACCAATGAAAAAATGCAGCCGCTGATTTTATTGGAGAGCAAATATATCCGGTATAAAAAACATAATCGCGACAAAGGCAGTTGGATTTGCAATGCCCATTCTGCAATCCGGAA
>JAGBZM010000025.1 GCA_017628235.1 Lentisphaeria bacterium
CGGAGTGACCGGCAGCCTGCAGACCCTGTATGGTGTCCCGGAGATGGGAACGAACCTGGTCGTATTCGGTAAAAAAGACATCGCTATAGGCGTAATTTTCAGCTATTGGTTCCTGCGGGAGATCCATCCGGCGGTGCCGTGGATGCTTGCTCCGGTGCTGGCAGTATGGCCGGGGGTGTACGGGGCAGTTTTAAGCTTGCTCGGCAGGAAAATTTTCGGGAACAAGGATTTTTCCACGCCGTGGCGTTTAAACTGGGATCCGGTAAAAGCGTTGCTCTATCTTTTCAGTGCGGCGGCACTTTTCACGGTACTGGAGTGGACACGCTGTCACCTTTTTGTCTGGAATGATTTTAGTGTCACCTTGTGGAAGATCCCGTTTCTGATGCAGATTGCCCGGATCACCGGCAGATACGGGGCAAGTCTGGTGATAACTTTTCTCAATGCTGTGATTTTCGCATTGTTTTTCACCCGCAAACCATATTTGAGTGCCGGGGTACTGGCGGTTTATCCGCTGCTGGCGGCACTTTACGGGGTGTACCGGATAAATTCGACGGATGAATTCAAAGAACCGGTGGTATGGCGTTGTGCATTGATCCAGGGGAATTTGCCGCAGCAGCGAATAGCGGATGCCCGGACGGTGATCGATTCAATAGAGACCTACTGCAATCTGACAAGGGAGATCCCGGCAGAGCAGGCGGATACGGTCATCTGGCCGGAGTGTGCAATTCCCATTGCTCTGCGGATGAATCATCCGCTGGGTGGATTTTTCCGTTACCAGATTGCGGCATTGGATCGTCAGATATTGCTTGGTTCACTGGATTACACGAAAGATGGGGGGATGACCAACAGTGCATTGCTTATAGAGCCGGGGTGCAGAATTGCCGGGAAATATGATAAATTTCACCGGGTTCCTTTCGGTGAATATGTGCCGTTTCGCTCTCTTTTGCCGGAATCATGGATCGCAGCATTTGACATGGGCAGGGATCTGACCGACGGTAAGAAGCTTGAACCCTTGAGGGTAAACGATCAGGTTTCTGCCGGTACGGCGGTTTGTTACGAGGGTGTATTTTCTTATGTCAGTGCCGGATTTGTCCGCAACGGGGCAAATGTGTTAACGGCGGTTTCCAATGATGTCTGGTATCCGGAGAGCAGTGAACCGGAACAGCACCTTGCCAATGCGGTGATGCGTTGTGTGGAAACCGGGTTGCCGATGATACGTTGCGGCAATAATGGCGGATCGGGAGTGGTTACATCCCGTGGGATTTTTACAAGTTATATCGGCAGTGCGGCAGAGCGTCCGGAATTGTTGCGGGAGAAGGCAGCAGGAGTAGTGGAAGTAACTTTTGAACGGCATCCGGAGCTTACTCCGGCGGTGCGATTTGAAAATGCGATAGTTTATTTGCTGCTTCTTCTTTTGGGAGCGGTTTGTTTTTTCAGCGGAAAAAAAATTAAACAGGGAAAGGCGGAGTAGAGAAAACCGATCAAGCCCCAGCGAAACGCAGGGTGCGACTTTTCGTTTTTCTTTGCTAAGCTTTCTTTTTCCGTAAAAATTTGGTAACAGTTTGTAA